>CAYIAV010000001.1:0-46770 GCA_964361505.1 Candidatus Woesearchaeota archaeon
GTATCTAAATAGAAATCTTTATATACTAGTTGGTTGTTTACTTTAAATCAACATAAACTCAATATTTAAGCTTTATTAAAAAGAGGAGGAAATTATGGCAGAAAAACAAAATATCAATGTAAACTTGGACCATTCCAATTTAGTATTTTTTTCAGATGGTATTTCTTTGTTTAATAGGAGTGATAAATTTTTTGTGGATTTTAGGCAGACAAGCCCAAGAATAGATGTTATAGGAGACAAGCAGCATCATACTCATGCAGTAAAACATAATACAATAGCTTTAGACCCAGTAATGGGAAAGGCTTTACTTGAATTATTGAAGGACAGTGTTTCAAAATATGAAAAACAATTTGGCAAAATTAAGGTTCCTAAACAGAAATTTTTGAAAGAAGAACCTGTTGAACAGATTTCAATAGACAAAAGCTACATAGGATAAAATGAAAAAAGAAAATTTTGAAGAAAATATCGAGCAAATTGCGGAAGAAAAACTAGAACCATCTTTAGAGGAAAATACTGAGAAAGAAAAATCTCAGGAATATTTAGAAATGCTTCAGAGATTAAAAGCAGAATTTGAAAACTACATGAAGAGAAATGATGAAGAAAAAAAAGAATTTGCCAAATATGCTAAGTATGATTTGATTTTGAAATTACTTAATGTAATGGACGACTTTGAGAGAGCCTTGCAAATTAAAAATGGAAATGAAGATTTTGTTAAAGGAACTGAAATGATTTTCAAGCAATTACAAAAAACTTTAGAGGAAGAAGGGATTAAGCCAATAAAATCACTAGGAGAAAAATTTGACCCTTACAAGCATGATGTTATTGGAAGAGTAGAACATGATGAACATGAGGATATAATTGTTGAAGAAATTAAAAGAGGGTACATGTTAAAAGATAAAATTTTGAGACCTAGCTTGGTAAAGACAAGCAGGCTCAAGGAGGATAAAAATGAGTAAGATAATTGGAATAGATTTAGGTACCAGTAATTCAGCTGCTTCTGTATTACAAGGAGGAAGACCTGTTATGGTACCAAGCAGTGAAGGAGCTTCATTATATGGAAAAGCATTTCCTTCAGTTGTTGCTTTTACTAAAGATGGAAAAATGTTTGTTGGGGAACCAGCGAGGAGACAAGCTGTTAGCAATCCCGAAGGAACAATAATGGCTGCTAAGAGAAAGATGGGCTCTAATTTTAAATATGATATTAATGGTAAAGATTATACACCACAGCAAATTTCTTCTTTCATTTTACAAAAGATTAAAAGAGATGCTGAAGCTTTTTTAGGGGATAAAGTTGAAAAGGCAGTGATTACTGTTCCTGCGTATTTTGATGATGATCAGAGACAGGCTACTAAAGATGCAGGGACTATTGCAGGTTTAGAAGTTGTTAGGATTGTGAATGAGCCTACTGCTGCTTCTTTAGCTTATGGATTAGACAAGAAGAATCAAGATGCTAAAATTCTAGTATTTGATTTAGGCGGTGGAACCTTAGATGTAACTATAATGGAATTTGGTGGAGGAGTATTTGAGGTTAAATCTACTTCTGGAGACACGAGCTTAGGTGGAACTGATATGGATCAAACAGTAATGAACTTTATTATTAAAGAATTTGAAAAAGAATCGAGTGTTGATTTAAGTGATGATGCAACTGCTTTACAAAGAATCAGAGAAGCTGCTGAGAAAGCAAAAATAGAACTGTCAAATGTTGTAGAAACAGACATTAACCTGCCTTTCATAACTGCAACCGATAAAGGGCCTAAACATTTGACTATGAAACTAACAAGAGCGCAGCTAGAGAAATTAATTGATCCTTTAGTGCAGAGATGCAAGAAACCAGTTGAGCAGGCTTTGAAAGATGCAGGATTAAAGAAAGAAGGTATAGATGATATTATACTAGTTGGCGGACCAACAAGAATGCCTGTGATTAGACAATTTATTGAAAATTTATTAAATAGAAAAGCTATTGGTGGGGTTGATCCAATGGAGTGTGTTGCTGTAGGGGCATCTATACAGGCAGGAGTTTTAGCCGGAGATGTAAAAGATGTCTTGTTGCTAGATGTTACACCATTAACTTTAGGTATTGAGACTTTAGGAGGTATTAGAACTCCTTTAATTCAGAGAAACACTACAATACCTACTAAGAGAGCACAGATTTTTTCTACTGCTGCAGATAATCAGCCTAGTGTTGAGATTAATGTTTTGCAGGGAGAACGAGAAATGGCCTTAGATAATAAAAGCCTGGGAAGATTTATTTTAACAGGAATACCTCCTGCTCCAAGAGGGATACCTCAAGTAGAGGTTACTTTTGATATTGATGCGAATGGGATTATCAGTGTTTCTGCTAAGGATTTAGGAACTAAAAAAGAACAGAGCATCAAGATTTCAGGGAGCTTAAAATTAGATGAAAAGGAAATTGAAAGAATGAGAAAAGAAGCTGAAGAATTTGCTGAGGAAGATAAAAAAAGAAAAGATTTAATTGAAATAAAAAATCAAGCAGATTCTGTTATTTATTCAACTGAACAAATGCTAAGCGAATATGGTGAAAAAGTTGACAAAGAAACTAGGGAAAAAGTTCAAAAAGAATTAAATGAAATTAAGGAATCTATAAAAACAGATGATGCAACAAAAATTAAAAAAAAGCTGGAAGAGGCTAATAAAGTTATTCAGGAAATAGGGATGAAGATGTATCAGGAAGCAGCAAAGACTTCCCAAGAGATAAAGGAAGACAAAAAAGAAGACGGAACTATTGATGCGGAGATTGTAGATGATGAAGAAAAGAAAAAGTAGATATTTAGAGAATAAGAAAAGCCCTATAATTGGATTGGAGAGTCTTTTTTACATAGCAGTGAAAAAGGAGATTAACCATTACAATTGATAAAATACTTTCATGGAAAGCTTAATAGCGGTTTATCTGAATCGGAGCCGAAAGAATATTTGCATTCCACTTTTATACTCAAGATGGTTACACAAATTAAATTTCAATAAATAACTGATATGACAAAAAGAGATTACTATGAAATTTTAGAAATAAAAAAGAATTCTAGTAAAGAGGAAATTAAAAAAGCCTATAAAAAATTAGCATTAGAATATCATCCAGATAAGGGAGGAGATGCTGAAAAGTTTAAAGAAATTTCTGAAGCCTATGCTGTTTTGAATGATGATACTAAGAGACAGCAGTATGACCAATTTGGGCATGCTGGATTTGATCAAAGATACAGCCAGGAAGATATTTTCAGAAATGTCAATTTTGATGATATTTTTAATGAAGTATTTGGAAGAAGGGGGGATAATATTTTTGATATGTTTTTTGGAGGAGGAAACAGAGAAAGAAAGGGAAATGACTTAAGATATGATTTAGAAATAAGCTTTGAAGAATCTGTTTTTGGCATTGAAAAGAAAATAAAGATTCCAAGACTTATTAATTGCACTCATTGTGATGGGACTGGTGCTGATAAGGGTCAGTTAATAAAGTGTGGGCATTGCAATGGAACGGGGCAAACTAGAAAGACAACAAGAACTCCTTTTGGTATTTTTAGTCATGTGGCTAGTTGCAGAGAATGCGATGGATATGGCGAGATTGCCAAATCCAAATGCAAAGAATGCAGCGGTACTGGGTTAATAGAAGATGACAAAATTTTAACTATTAAGATTCCTGCTGGCGTTGAAAACGGCAATAGAATAAGAATTTCAAATGCAGGAGAAGCAATTAAAAATGGAAGATCGGGAGATCTTTATATTTATTTAACAGTTAAACCCCATGAAATTTTTGAGAGAAAAGGAAGTGATATTTATTTGCAAATGCCTTTAAGCTTTAGCCAGGCTGCCTTAGGAGATGAGATTAAAATTCCAACCTTAAAAGGAAGTGTCAAGATGAATATTCCTGTTGGAACTCAAACAGGAACTACTTTTAGACTTAAAGGAAAAGGAATTGAAACCTCAAGAGAACAAGGAGACCAGTATGTCCAAATATTAGTTAAAACTCCTACTAAACTTAATGCAAAGCAAAAGAAATTGTTAAAAGAATTTGCTGCAGAAAATAAAGAAACATTGAAAATAGAAAAAGGATTTTTTGAAAAAATTATTGAAGGATTTTAGGATTCTTCTCCTCCTTCATAACCCTCCATGAATCCAGCTTCCCAGTCTTCTATTTCATCATCATTCAATTGAGATTCTCTGCCTTCTTCAGTGTAAACATCTTCTTGTTGTATTAGCTCATCTTCATAATTTTTCTTTCTTTTCATGTAACATCACCTATTTTTTTCCACAATCGTTAACTATATATACTTAACCTATATATTAGATATAAAGGTATATACTATGGAAAAATTTAGAAAAATTATCAAATTTGGGACTTCCTCTTTTGTTTTATCTTTACCTATTGACTGGACTAAAAAAAATAATCTTGGGAAGGGAGATCTTGTATCTATTTCTGAAAATGTCAACAATGAACTGGTCTTGAGTGTCCCCTCTAAGGATAGGTCTACACAAAGAAGGGAGATTGGTATTAATACTGAGAATAAGGATTTAACCAGAATTAAAAGAGAAATTGTTTCTGCTTACATTAATAGCTATGGTATTATAAAACTTAGAGGAAAACTTTCTGAAAATCTTGTTGAGGAAACTAAAAAAATAATCAAGGGATTAACTGCTTTAGAGATTGTAGAACAAAATCATGATTCTTTAATTGCAAAGGATTTTCTTGATATAGGGGAAATAACCTTTCAAGAGATATTAAGAAAAATGGACACTATTACAAGATCTATGATTATTGACTTGAAAAATGTATCTAAAGAAAATATATCTCAAATTATCATTGACAGAGATGAAGAAGTGAACAGAATGGTTTATCTGATTATAAGAACTATGAAGTTTACATTAGACACTCCGAGTTTATCTCATAAAGAAAACAGAGTCAGTATGGGGAATGTTTTGAATATATGGGATGTTGCATTAACTGTTGAGGGCATTGCAGATGATGTTAAAAGAACAGCAAGGGAATTCTCAAGAATGAAAGCTTCCTTGCATATTAGGAAAGAATTGATAAATATTCTAGAAGAAATTGAAACTTTTTATTGGGACAGCATGAAAGCGTATTACACCAAGGATGTAGAACTGGCCTTTAAGCTTTCTTTAAACAAATCAAGTCTTTCTAAGAAGTGTAATGGCTTACATGAAGAATTGTGGAATATCAAATATGCTCCTGTTATTCTAGAAAATTTTAAAAGTATAATCTCTTCAATCCATAACATTGGAAGGAGAGTTTATAGTTAAACCAAACGTTTTTAAACATTTTTATATGAATACTTAAGTAAGGTCCTTAAAATGACTAATACTTCTTTTGCTTTAGGAGAAAGTAATCATTTAGATACTTTAAGTTCTACTAGTTATCCTTATCTGCCTGATATTCAATATTACCACGGAGTTCTATCTAATGAACAAAACAGGAAAGAGATTGCCTCTAGGTATGATATAGACTTTGAAGATTTGACTAGTGTAGAATATAGCAACCTTTCTTTTGTCGGACTTTTGAATCGAACTAGACTTTATAGGGTTACTTTTAGAGATTTTGAAAAAAGAAATTTGCCTCTTGAATTATTGCTTAAAGTTGCACATCTTGGATTTAGGACTACGGATATTTCGAGAAGACATCATGTTGAATTGGGAGAATCTATGATGTACCAGCATGATCAAATTCGATTTTGGAATGCTGCAAGTTTGCCTGCTCCTCTTGTTTTTGATTTAAACTGTGTAGATCATCAAGGCGTTGTTCATTATTATCTTGCTATGGAATTTTGGGATGGCAATACTCATGATTTAAATGTTCTTGCGCTAAACCAGTATGCAAGGAATACTTCTCAAGATAAAAAGAACCAACAACTCTTTGTAGACTCAGAGAAAGATAATATTGTTACATCGAGTTTAGGGGCTATGAGGAAGTTTCATGTTATTGGAACTAAAGAAGCAAGGACTAAAGGAATGCATGTGTTTGTTCCTGAAGATTTGAACCGGTATTTCATTGAAGACAGGGGCAGGCTCTATTTTGAGAGGTATCTAAAATTAAAATCAGCTCAAGGTATGGGTCTTAATGGAGTTGAAGAAACTTTAAACTCTTTTTGTCGTATTTTGCTTCCTATTCTTGAACCTCTCTTTGATACTCAAAGAAATCTTTATTCTCAAGGAGATGAGTACCTGCATCATTTCCAGTATAGACAGTCTAGTAATGGCCATAAACTAACTGGGATTTTTGATTCAGACCACGTAATGATGATGAGACCAGAATATTCTTTTGCGAAACTACTAACGTCACATCTTTTAGATTTAGACTTTAATAATGAACTAACATATGTGGAATCTACATTTTTTTCACCAAATGCTCCTCAAGGTGAAAGATACAACAGACTTATTTCTGGAAAAGATGTAATAAGAGATTATATACTGATTTCACTAGCTACTAGGCTGTTTGACATAGGAAAAAGAGCGTCTCATGCTTTACGTGAAGATTATATAAATACAAGAATTGTTACAGGTGTAACTTTTAAGCCCCATAAGATTGAATTTCCTTTAAAGGAGTATGTTCCTCCTTCTGTTAAATATCCTAGTGTTAAGGATTCTATTGCTGTACAGACTAGGGCTCTTCAGGATAGATTGACTATGATAGAAAGAGGGGAATTTAATGATATACTGCATCCACAAGACAGAGAAAACATTAAAGGATTACAGCAATTTTTAATTAGGAATAATCTTCTATAATTTTACTACTTATTAATAACTAAAATAAAAAAGTTTATAAACCAGCATTTCTTTATTTTTTTAACAGAAGCCTTAAAAATGAAAATAGGAATATTCTTTCAGGAACATGATGCAAACAAGATCTCTAATATGTCTACTCACAGGACATGTAGACCACGGAAAGTCTCAGATAATCGAGACTATATCAAAAAAGAGAATTTTAGATAAGGAAGCTGGAAGAATAACTCAGAAAATAAGCGCTGTTAAGGTTGATATTAAAGATATTAATTCTTTAGCAGGGGGAATGTTAAAAAATTTAAAAACAAAGATTAAGATACCTGGGTTTTTATTTATTGATAGTCCAGGACATGCTGCTTTTACAAACTTAAGAAAAAGAGGAGGAAATTTAGCTGATATTGCTATATTGGTTATTGATGTAAATGAAGGTATTTTAACTCAAACTCAGGAAGCTATTGAAATCTTAAAAAAATGCAAAACCCCTTTTATAATTGCCTTGAATAAAATTGATTTAGTAACAGGATGGAGGCAAAATCCTGGAAAGGATATTTTAACCAATATTAACTCTCAGTCAGAAAATGTTAGAAATCACTTAGATACCCAATTGTATACTGTTGTTGGAAAATTATACGAGCTCGGATTTAATGCTGAAAGATTTGATAGGGTAAATGATTATACCAAACAAATAGCCATAGTTCCTATATCTGCTAAGACAACTGAAGGTTTACAGGAATTATTGGCTGTTTTAGTAGGACTGGCTCAAAAGTATTTAGAAAATGAGCTTAATGTTGAGCTTTCTAAGGGGGGAAAAGGTGTTGTTTTAGAAGTGAGAGAAGATAAGGGTTTAGGAACTGTTTTGGATGTTGTTTTGTATGATGGAAAAATTGCTGTTAATGATGAATTTGTTATCGGTGGAATAGATGAACCTATTGTCAGCAGAGTAAGAAATATTTTTGAAATGAAAAAACCAGTTGAGCAAATTGAAGCAGCTGCAAATATTACTTTAATAGCCCCAAATGTTGAAGAAGTTTGTGCTGGAATGCCTTTAGCTGTTGTTGATAAATCGAGTGATTTGGCTAAATTAAAAAAAGAAGTTCAGGCACAAGTTGAAGAAGTTATTATTGAAACTGGAAAAGAAGGCATTGTTGTTAAAGCAGACAGTTTAGGAAGCTTGGAAGCTTTAGTTTGCTTACTCAAAGACAGAAAAATTCCTATTAAGAGAGCGAATGTTGGAGAAATATGCAAGAGGGATATTGCCGAAGCTGAGGCGCAAAAAGATGAGATTAATCAAGTAATTGTTGGATTTAATATCAAAGACACTAAAGAAAATGTTCAGGTTATAACTTCTGATGTGATATATACAATTATTGAGAAATTTGAGAAGTGGAGAGAACACACTAAAAAAGATTTGGAATCTAAGAAATTAGATAAACTGACAAGGCCTTGTAAAATTTATATCATACCTAGTTTTGTTTTTAGACAAAGCAATCCTGCTGTTGTTGGTGTTGAAATCCTTAGCGGGACTTTAAAGACGACTATTCCCTTAATGAATGGATCTGGAAAAAGAATAACTGAGGTTAAAAGCATCCAAGAAGAAGGGAAAAATGTTCAAGAAGTTTGTAAGGGTAAGCAAGTTGCTATTTCTTTGCCCGGAGTTATAGTTGGAAGGCAAATTATTGAAGGGCAAGTTTTAGTTTCTGATCTTAATGAAGAAGAGTTTAGGAAATTAAAAGAGATGAAAACTTTTTTGACTCAAGATGAAATTGAATTATTAAAAGAGATTGCTGAATCTAAAAGGAAGAATAATCCTATGTGGGGAGTTTAAGAAAACTTTAAAAAGGGTTTTTATTAAGAGAAGATATGGCTGAATTTAAGATTGTAGTTGGAAACAAAGGAAAAAGCTATAGCAAGGCATTAAATGAGAATGAAAGTTCTACTTTTTTAAATAAAAAAATGGGTGAAAAAATTGAAGGTGGGCAATTTGGATTTTATGGATATGAAATGGAGATAACTGGTGGAAGTGATAAAGCTGGATTTCCTATGAGACATGATTTATCCGGTCTTCATAGAAAAAAGATTCTTTCTGTTACAGGACAAGGACTTAATGTTAAGGGAAGGGGTATTAGAAAAAGAAAAACTGTTGTCGGTAATACTATAGGATTACATATCGCTCAGGTTAATTTAAAAGTTCTTAAAGAAGGTAAAGATAGCTTAGCTAAAATTCTTGGTAAGGAAGAGAAAGTTGAAGCTAAAAATGAAGAGAAAATTGAAATAAAAAAAGAGACTAATTCTTAAATCAAAGGTATTATAAATTTAAAATCAAAGCTCATTTTAACCTTCTTTTTTACCTTTAAAATTTTACTTAATTTCTTTATAAATCTTTCCTCATTTAAAAAATTTTTTGGCCTTTACAAGCCTTAATCCCTTTGAATTTGGGTATTTTAGCTTGGGAAAAGTATATAAAGTTAGAGCCTGTTTTTTTATTAAAAAAGGTGAAAAATTCGACCTAAAAAACTTCTTTTTAGGATTTTAATAATGGAACAAAAAACTAGTTATGGGGCTGAAAGCATTCAGGTATTAAATGATTTGGCTAAGGCTAGAAAATTGTATAATTTCAAAGACTTAAGAAGCAAAGTAAAGAAAAGAGGAGATTTAAACAAAATGACAGTAAAAAATTAATTGAAATTGTTAAACCTTACATTCCTACTTGTATGAAATATAAAATTGGAGAAAAAAATGACGGATAAATATACAGCACAAGACATAACTGTATTGAAGGGATTAGATGCACCTCGACGCAGACCGAGTATGTACATAGGAGATACAGGACAGAGAGGCTTACATCATTTAGTATATGAAGTTTTAGACAATTCTATTGATGAGAGTTTAGCTGGATATTGCACTCAGATTAAAGTTGCTGTTCATCAAGATGGGGGAATAACTGTTGAAGATAATGGAAGGGGAATTCCAGTTGATATTCATCCAGAAGAGAAAAAAAGCGCTTTAGAAGTTGTAATGACAATACTACATGCAGGTGGAAAATTTGATAAGAAGAGCTATCAAGTTTCTGGAGGACTGCATGGTGTTGGAATTTCTGTTGTTAATGCTTTATCTAAACTATTGATTGTTCAAGTAAAAAGAGATGGAAAATTATATCAGCAAACTTACAGTAAAGGATTAAAGACTAGCGAAGTTGAAATTATCGGGGAAACTAAGGAAACTGGGACTACAGTAAAATTTTATCCTGATGGAGAAATATTTCCTGAAATTGAATTCAAATATGACATTTTAGTTGGAAGATTAAAGGAATTAGCTTTCTTAAACAAAAATTTGAAGATTGAAATTTTAGATGAGAGAACCACTAAAAATGAGGTATTTCAATATGCGGGAGGAATAAAGAGTTTTGTCGAGTCTTTGAATTTAGGAAGAACCGCTTTCCACCCGGTGATTTATTTTAATACTAACGGTCAAGAAAAAATTCAAGCTGAAATTGCTATGCAATATAATAACAGCTATGTTGAAGTTACTCATAGTTTTGTGAACATGATTCATACTATTGAGGGAGGAACACATGAAGAGGGATGGAGAACTGCCTTAACAAGAATCATTAATGATTATGCTAAGAAAAATAAAATTACCGATATTAAGCTGACGGGAGAAGATGCAAGAGAAGGGTTGACAACTGTTATTTCTGTAAGAATACCAGAACCGCAATTTGAAGGGCAGACAAAAACTAAACTAGGAAATTCTGAAGTCAAAGGGTTAGTTAGTTCTATTGTTTATGATAAACTTGGAACTTTTTTTGAGGAAAATCCTTCGGTTGCTAAATTGATAGTTCAAAAAATAGTTGATGCTGCTAAATCTAGAGAAGCTGCTAGAAAAGCTAGGGAATTGACAAGAAGAAAATCTGCCTTAGAATCTGGAAGCTTACCTGGAAAATTAGCTGATTGCCAAGAAAGAGATCCTGTTAAGGCTGAGATATTTATTGTAGAAGGGGACTCAGCTGCTGGAACAGCTGTTGGAGGAAGAGACAGAAAGACACAAGCTATTTTGCCTTTATGGGGGAAAATGCTGAATGTAGAGAAGGCTAGAATTGATAAAATATTTGGCAATGATAAATTACAACCTTTGATTTTGTCTTTAGGATGCGGGTTAGGAGAAGATTTTGATATTAAGAAGTTGAGGTATCACAAAGTGATTATTATGGCTGATGCTGATACCGATGGCCATCACATAGCTACTTTGCTATTAACTTTCTTTTATAGATATATGAAGCCTTTAATTGAAAATAGACATGTGTATATTGCTATGCCCCCCCTGTTTAAAATCAAAAAAGGAAAAGATGAAATTTATGTTTATAATGAAGCTGAAAGAGATAAAATTCTTGATCAAATTGGGAGAGATGGCGTTGCAATTCAAAGATATAAAGGACTTGGAGAAATGAATGCAGAGCAACTATGGGAGACTACTTTAGATTCAGAAAAAAGATACATGAAACAAATAACTATTGATGATACAGCTGTTGCAGACCAAATGTTCTCTATTCTAATGGGAGAAGATGTTGGACCAAGAAGAAATTTTATTTTTGAACATGCTAATGAGGTAAAGAATCTGGATGTGTAAAATGAGAAGAATACTTTATTATGATATTGATATGAAATTTAGATATAGACTGGATTTAGAAATAACCGGTGTCAGCAGTTTTGATGAAGCTAGAAGACTATTAGTGGAAGAAAAATTTGATTTAGTTGGAATTAATGCTGGAAAGAGATATGCATTTGAATTTGCTGAAGCTGTTAGAGATGAGACAGATTATCCGGTTGCTGTTTTTGTCTCTTTTGATTGTAGTTTTGATTGTAGTCTTGGTGAAAGATTTATCGGTGGAATAGTTCCTATTGCTCCTACTGAAGCTAGAGTGGAGCAAGTAATAAAAAAACCTAGAGTGATGTCCGTCCCTCATAGATCTCTTAAAACTGCAAAAAATTTGTATGAGTTAGTTAAAATTTTAGATGTAAGGTTAACAGAAAATGCCTGAGAAAATTCAACAAAAATTAATTGAAGAAGAAATGAAGGAGAGCTACATAGATTATGCTATGTCTGTTATAACAGCTAGAGCATTACCTGATGTTAATGATGGATTAAAACCAGTTCATAGAAGAATTTTATATGCAATGCATAAGGCAGGATTGCAACATTCTAAACCTTTTAGAAAATGTGCAAGGGTCGTTGGAGATGTTTTAGGTAGGTATCATCCTCATGGAGATATTGCAGTTTATGATTCTTTAGTAAGAATGGCTCAAGATTTTTCTTTAAGATACCCTTTGGTTCAAGGGCAGGGGAATTTCGGTAGTATAGATGGATTTCCAGCTGCTGCTCAAAGATATACTGAATGTAAATTAACACCAATTGCAGAGGAAATGCTTTTAGATATTGAGAAAGATACAGTAAAATTGGTTCCAAATTACGATGAGAGTTATAAAGAGCCAATAGTTTTGCCAAGCAAGATCCCTAATTTGGTCATTAATGGAACTACTGGGATTGCAGTTGGAATGGTGTCAAGTATACCCCCACATAACTTAAAAGAGGTTGCTGATGCCATTGTTGCCTTAATTGACAATCCAGAATTAAAAACAGATGGATTAATGCAATACATTAAAGGACCTGATTTTCCGACTTATGCAAGCATTGTTGGAAGAGAGGGAATAAGAAAAGCATACAAAACAGGAAGAGGAAAATTAAAAGTAAAAGCTAAATGTGAATTTGAAAAAGACAAGATAATTATTTCTGAAATTCCCTATCAAGTAAATAAGAAGATGTTAATTGAAAGCATGGTAGATCTTGTTAAGGATAAAAGAGTTGAAGGCATTAAAGATATCAGAGATGAAAGTGACAGAAAGGGAATGAGGATTGTTCTTGAACTTAAAGACAATGCAAATAATGAAGTTGTTTTAAATCAATTGTATAAGCATACCCAATTGCAGGCTACATTTAGTGTAATAATGACTGCTTTAGTTGCTGGGCAGCCTAAAACTATGAGCTTGAGAAACATGCTTAATTTTTTTATACAGCATAGAAAAAGGACTATTACAAGAAGAGTACAATTTGACTTAAAGAAAGCAGAGGACAGAGTCCATATTTTAGAAGGATTAAGAACTGCTTTGCAAAATATTGATGATGTTGTTAAAGACATTAAAGGAAGCAAGGATGTTGAATTTGCCAGAATCTTATTAATGAATAATTACAAGCTAAGTGAAATACAAAGCCAAGCAATTTTAGAAATGAGATTGCAGAGATTAACTAGTTTGGAGCAAAACAAGATTGAAGAGGAGTTTAAACAGTTATTAGTATTTATTACTGAAATGAAAGCTATTCTCGCTTCTGAAGAAAGAATCTTAGGTATAATTAAAAAAGAAACTTTGGAATTAAAAGATAAATATGGTGATGACAGGAGAACTGTTATTATTGAAGAGGATGCTAGTGAAATTGAGGATGAAGATCTGATTAAGAATGAGCAGATTATAATTACAGCTACTAGAGATGGGTATATCAAACAGACTTTGTTGGAAGAGTATAGACAACAGAAAAGAGGTGGAACTGGTGTAATTGCTACGGAGAAGAAAGAAGAAGATATAGTCGAGCATTTGTTTTCAACTAAGAGCCATAATCATTTGTTATTCTTTACTAATGCTGGTAAAGTTTATTGGTTGAAAGCTTATAAGATTCCTAAGGGAAGTAGGTATGCAAAAGGGAAGGCAATTGTGAATATATTTAATTTAAGCGAGGGGGAAAAAGTAAATGCAATATTGCCTATTTCAAATCTTGAGAAAGAAAGCTATATCATGTTTGCAACTAAATCTGGGAAAGTTAAGAAAACACCATTAAACTCATTTTCAAAACCTAGGAAAGCTGGAATAAAAGCTATTAAATTAGATGACAAAGATGAAGTTGTTTCAGTAAAATTAACTCCTGGCAATTTGGAGGTTATTATTGGAAGCAGGAAAGGAAATGCTGTTAAATTTAATGAGAAAGATGTCAGGGTTATGGGAAGGAATGCTTCTGGAGTAAGAGGCATTAGATTAAAAGAAAAAGATGCAGTTGTAGGAATGGAAATTGCAAATCCTGAAGGAACTTTGTTGACTGTTACTAAAAATGGGTATGGAAAAAGAACTCTTTTTACAGAATATAGACTAACAAAAAGAGGCGGTAAAGGAGTAAGGAATATCAAGATTACTGAGAAGAATGGAGAAGTTGTTGGAATTAAAACTGTTAAAGATACTGATGATGTCATGTTTATTACTGAAAAAGGCGTTGTTATCAGAACGCCTTCAAATGGTATTAGTGTTATAGGTAGGAATACACAGGGTGTTAGGATAATGAAATTAAAGGAATCAGATAAGGTAAAATCTTTAACCAGGATTATTTCACAGATTGTTGATTAATATGGCTAAACTTTATACAAGGGGGGCTGGTATATGCGAAGAGCCCAATTATTGTACCCAAGACTTTTCATTATTTGACCTTTTAACTTCACAAAGAAATGCTCATGTCAATGGAATACTCTTTTTGCAGCCTGACTCTCAAGTATTTTTAGAATATATAGAATCGTGGAGAGTTAGTTATAAAAAAATGGAATTTTCTCCAGAAGATATTAATCAAAAAATTGCAAGACTTGCTTCTTCTTGCATTAAGATTGATTCTGAAACGAGACATTTATCAGTGAAAGAGACTGGGTTTGCTGCATTAAAACTTCCAAATAGAGATGGATGCCCTATGGAGAATATAATAACAGATAGAAGATTAAATCTTGCTTGCAATATAAATGTTGGAGAGAAAGTTGTTGAAGTGTTTCCCTATAACAATGAAAAAGGCAACTCGCAGTGGAGATATTTTTATGATGCTGCTAAAGTAGAAGCAGCAAATAGGTTTAGATATAGCGGTTTATTAATGGAGGGGTTACAAGAATTTCAACAACATGGTTTTACTTTTAATAGAATGAGGTGGCCAACTTCTTGTGAGAGGGTAAACAGAACTTATGACATGGTCAAAAGTTTTGGGCTTATAGTGAGTGAAAATATTACTTTGGGTGAGCTTTTTGATACAGAATAAAGTTAATTTTCTTTTTGTTTTTTATTATGAATATTTTTTTGAAATGATTTTTGGTTTATATGCACTATTTTCCTAGAATCGCTTCAAGAGCAGGAAGCCCGAACATAAATAATATTGCTATTCCTAAAACTGCGAAATAAACTGTTTTGTTCCACAAGAATACCTTTTTTCCATCTAGTGGGCCAAAAGGAAGCATATTAAATATTGCCAGCCATGTGTTTACGAAAATACCATATTGGGCGATTAAGATAACTAAACTATTTGAGTTCATTATTAATAAGACAAGAAAAAATATTGCTAAGACTAAGTTTGTTATGGGTCCTGCTACTGAAATTCTGCCGTTTCTTGGAATACCAACAAAACCTGAAATAAAAACTGCACCCGGAGCTGCAAACACCCAGTTTGTAAAGTATGCTAAAACTATTGCAAAAACTAGCATTATATCCCAGGATCTGAATTCTGCCCAGCAGCCATATCTTTGAGCTACTACTTTATGGGCTAATTCATGCAGCAAAAATCCCAGTCCAACACTTATGGCTGATATAAACAGACTTTCTAAGAAGCTAGTCGATGGATCCCTTAAGGCAAATGCAAATGCTATAGAAACTGCTATCCAGGCTTTTATTAAATCAATAATTTCTTCTTTTGATGTTTTAATTTTTAATTTTTTCATTTTCTAAAGAAGCTACCCCTATTAATCTCCAACGGGCACCTAAATTTCTTGAGATAGTTATTCTGTCTGTTTTTGATACACAGACGGGTATCTTCAATGAAACATAAATTATGTCTTTTTTCATTTCTTTTACTGTGCCCACTGTTGCAGCTGAGTTTACGTTTAACATTAATATTTCTCCTTTTTTTATAGGCTCAACTACCAAATCATCTTTTGCCCCCACAACTCTTTCTAAAAGTTTTGGCTTTAAGCTGAAATCATAAAATACTTCTGGAACTTGATTTTTTAAACCAACCACATTTCCTGTTAAATTATCTGATTTTACTATGGAAGGATCTAAAGCTGTCAGGATTCCTGAAGATCCTCCTGGAAACAATTCTTTAACTTCAATATCTCCTGTTTTTAATCCTCTAATTTTTGTTGTTATTGGCTTCCAAACAGCTTTATTTTCTTTTTCTATTTTTAATCCAGGCCTGATTTCTATTTCATCATTTACTTTTAATTTTCCTTCTTTTAATGATCCTCCTAGTACTCCACCTACTAAGCTGTTAATATCTGCTCCTGGTCTATTGATATCAAAACTTCTTGCCACGAAAAATAGAGGATTTTTTGATGAATCTCTTTTTGGAGTTTTGATAATTAATTGAATCTGCTTTATTAATTCATTAATGTTGATGTCATGCAAAGCTGATATTGGGATTATTGGGGCTTTTTCAGCTATTGTTCCTTTTATGAATTTTTTTATTTGCTCATAATTTTTTAATGCCTGTTCTTCTGTTGTTAAATCAATTTTGCTTTGGGCTATTATTATGTTTTTTATTCCTATGATGTTTAAACCCATCAAATGTTCTCTTGTTTGAGGTTGAGGACATTCTTCATTTGCTGCTATTAATAATAATGCACCGTCCATTATTGCTGCTCCTGAAAGCATTGTTGCCATTAATGTTTCATGACCCGGAGCATCTATGAATGAAACTTTTCTTTCAAAAACTGTTTTAGACCTGCAAATCTCGCATGTTTTTTTAGTAGTGTAATGATCTTTAGAACATTTGTAAATTGTAGTGTCTGCGTAACCTAATCTGATTGTTATCCCCCTTTTGATTTCTTCAGAGTGAGTATCTGTCCACTTACCCGATAATCTTTCTGTTAAAGTGGTTTTACCGTGATCAACGTGGCCAATTAATCCAATATTTACTTCTGGTTGAGATTCTTTTTCCATCAAGAATAATCTGTTTTAAAGGATTTATAAAGCTAACTTAATCATGTAATGTAAACTCTACGGGATAAAAACTTCTCAATAGAAACCTTTAAATACTCCCATATATATCTAATATATATGAGAAAACAAGATATAATCTTAAAATTAAAAGACATAACTGTAGCTGAAGTGTTAGAGAGAGAAATCTCAACTTTTGGAACAGGATGTCATGTTATAGTGCCTCAGAAACACAGAGGCAAGAAAGCAATAGTAATAATTAGAGATTAATAAAAAGTCGAGAGCCTTCGGGCTCTCGGCTTTGTTTTATGATTTTGATTGTTTCCACATTATTTCAAAATATTTCTTATATGATTCTGAAGCTTCCTTATTTTTTATCAAAAAACAAAGAGGTTCTCCATGAACATTGATTGTTACAACATAATCTTTGAAGATATCAATCCAGGCAGGTGTTTCCAATTCTCTTTTCATATATTTTACTTCTGTTAATTTCATCTTTTCTCTTGCTTTTCCAAAGGATTTAGAATCGCTATTATATAATATCCTCATTTTAATTCCTAGTTCAATCCTTCTTTTGTTCCAGTTCAATAAATAAGTTTGAAACTTCTCATTCGCTTCTTTTGGAACACCTAAGACATCAATACAATCACCTTTCTTTAATTCCCTTAAAATCCAATCGTAAAATGTCTTAAATCCTTTAGGCCCTTCATATACTTCTGCGATTAGATTGTATTTTTTTTGTTCGAATTTTTCTTTTATTTTTGGGAGAATTTCTTTTAATTTTTGTTCTTTATCCTTTAATTCACCTTCCCTTTCTTTTAAATAATCTAATAATCTTTCAGGATCTTTTGCTTGGTAATGTTTGGTTCCAGATTTTATAACATGAGTAACCAAACCTTTTAAAACTAATTTATCAAGGATTAAATATGCTTTTCCTGATGCTATTCCTGCTTTTTTTATTATGGGGCCCGTACTAGAACTTCCTAATTCTAATAAGGCAAAGTAAACTGCTATCTCTGATTTTGTTAATCCTATATCTGTTAATAATTCTTCATACATATTTATTTTGTAGATTTTGAACTATTTAAGTTTTACTATTAGTGCCCACATAGAGGTAGGTTATATTTATATGAGTCTATTTTGTTTAGTTATTATGTAGTGATGAACTACAAGGAAAAATAAAATGACAATCAAAGAAAAATTAGAGATATTGGTAACAGAAGATAGTGAAAAACATTTAGCAGATGCTAGATCTGTTGGCAAGGGATATACCAATATAAATTTTACATTCGCTAGAACATTACAGGAAGCAGAAAGTTTAGTTCGACAAAATAGATATGATGCCGTTGTTACAGATGTATTTTTTCCCGTTCAAGAAGGCGGAGAGCCCGCATCTGATTCAGGATTAAGTCTAGCAAAGATAGTGCATGAACGAGGAATTCCATTTGTGTACAACACTTCTGGAAATCATCATGGTAGGGCATATAAACAATTCTTAGAACCCGCAAGAGCGATATCAAGAGAGATAATGAAGATATGGGACAATAATGAATTTGGAACTGGAAAAATGATTGAAGCATATCCCGAAGATTCAAATGCAGAGAAAGATACTAAGCAATGGGGTGCTGCAATTAATTACGCGATTTTATTGGGTAGATCACAGGGTTTAAGTAATGAAGTCAGAAAAGCGGTAGGCAAATTGGTAAAATTTTCCTCCTATGGAGATTATGGTAGATTATCTGGAGTTTTTGAATTAATTCTGGACGAGTCAGTTTCGCAAGAAGAGCTAGAAAGGGAATTAAGGATATATGGTGGACTAAATCAAGATGATGCTCTTCCTTTCATTAGAGACACTTTAGCAGAATACAGGAGGCAAAAATGCATCCAAAAATAAAACGCATGTACGAAAGAATGCCTGAGGTATTAACTAACAGGTTTGAAGAAATAGATGAATATGAAGATGGAGAAGAAGGTTCACTAGTGCTTCAACATAAAAATGTTAATATGAATCTTGAATTAGCAACAATTACAGAATACCCTACAGGACAGTTAAGAGCTAGAGCTAATTTGTATGCTCCTCTTGCAGAAATAGAAACTCCCGAGGAAGGAATTGAAACATTAACCACTCTTCGTGACCTGGAACAAAGATTACATAATGAGGGATTTAACGGAAAGTTTGGTCATTATGATGAAGGAGTGGAGTTTACTTACGACTTTGAAGTTGGGGGAATGATCTCTCTTCAAAGAGTACTTAGAGAGTTT
The DNA here is from genome assembly GCA_964361505.1 of Candidatus Woesearchaeota archaeon. Lineage (GTDB taxonomy): Archaea > Nanobdellota > Nanobdellia > SCGC-AAA011-G17 > GW2011-AR20 > JACQNJ01. The sequence continues at coordinate 19,002 of CAYIAV010000001.1, forward strand.
GCGTTCATTCAATACAACCAGGAATTATATGTGACAATACTTCCAAAAACATCTGAACAAGCTACAGCAATTAAGGAGAAATTAGGACATTATTTAGTTGGAGAGAGAGGAATACCTTGTACAAGTTACTCTGATAGAAATCCCTCCATTAAAATAGCTAACTCTTATTTGGGAAGCCATATCCACCTCCGTTTTTGGGCTGAGGATGAACAAACATTAAGAGCAACACAAGATGACATTCGTCAAATGCATAAAGATGTTGCCAACTTACATGGTGATTTACATGGTGAATTTAAATTAATCCCTAAGTACTCAGATTAAAGCCCGAACAAGGGCTATTTTTTCTTTTTTTACAATGACCCCCAGTAAACGTATAGTTCCAGAAAATTTCTTTTAATTTCAATCTTGTACCCCTTAGACTTTACATTACACTTAATCAAAGATTTTTTATCATAAGGCTTATAACTTTTTTTAATTAATCAAACCATATGGGAAAAATTTTAGCTAGATATGTTCATGAAAAACCTATACCGGGGAAATTATTTTTATTTGATAATGGAGTTGAAGCTTTTGGGAATACTTTGGATGAGCAGGTAAAAAATGCTGGAGAATATGCAAGAACAGGATTAGATGGTTTAATCCACTATAATAAAGTGATTCAATGGGGATGTGTATTCACTCTTGGATTAATTTGGGGCGATTCTGATACAAAAGTTATTGATTTATATGGCTATAAAGGTGTAGAAAAAAATTCTACTGATTCTTGGAAAAATGCTAATCTAGATGTTACTATGTGGGTAATAAGAGAATTTTTACAGGCTAAAGGATCATCTTATCTTTCTAGTCTTGGGGGTATGGCTTCATGTGAGACATCTTTAATAATTTTGGGAAAAGAAGCAGTTCATAGAAGAAGAACAGAAAGTCTTGAACAGTATTTGGGATCTCATGCGTATTTAATGGAAATGGAACCTTTTAATTCTTATCAATTTTTGAAAATATAGAAATATTAATATAATAAGAATTATCTTCTTTAATTATGAAACATACGTTGAAGATTACTTTTCTCTTATTTTTATTATTTCTTGTGGCTCATGTTTTGGGGCTTACTATACTGAATCAATATAATTTTGTCAATGAAGCAGGAAAAGAACTGCCTTATGGATTACAACCACCGGAGATTGAGCAGGATACTAGTTTTATTCCTATTTTTATTATTATTTTAGTTGGAACTGTTTTAATGCTTGTATTAGTTCGCTTTAAGACTATGTTCTTATGGAAATTTTGGTTTTTTATCAGTTTGATGATTACATTGACCATAGCTTTTGGAGCTTTTGTTGCGCAGGGAATTGCTTTAGTTTTGGCATTTATATTTGCTCTTTTCAGAATATTTAAGTATAATGTTTATCTTCATAATTTTAGTGAGGTTTTTCTCTATGGAGGATTAGCTGCAATTTTTGTTCCTGTTTTTAATATTTGGAGTATCTCTATTTTATTAATCTTAATTTCAATCTATGACTTTATTTCTGTTTTTAAAACTAAACATATGATTAAATTAGCTAAATTTCAATCTCAAGAAAAGATCTTTAATGGGTTGTATGTTCCTTACCAGAAAAAAGCTGCTCTTTTAGGTGGAGGAGACATTGGGTTTACTCTATTGTTTTCTGGTGTTATTTTAAAAGAATCTGGTGCTTTGCCTGCTCTTTTAGCTAGTTTTGTTATTGGATTAAGCTTACTAGGCTTATTGTTTTATTCTAAGAAAGACAAATTTTATCCTGCTATGCCTCCTTTAACTGCTGGCTGTTTTATTGGGCTTCTATTGGTGAAATTACTTTTCTAGAATCTAAGGCTTTAAATTCAGTATTTTTACAGCTACACATCATGCCTTCTGGCAGGCTTCCTTCTTTTAAGGTGTAAATCATTCCACATTTTTTACAGTTTATTTCCATTTTAATCACTGTAGAATAGTATTAGAACTTGTATATAAATGTTTTTATTTTGATATGACTTTGAAGTAGTTAAAATTATCTATTTGGAAAAAAAATGCCATGTGAAGAATAAAAATAATGCCAAACAAGAAAGAATTACTGTAATTGCAACATCTCTAGACATGTTTTTGTAATCTTTATAGTCTTTTATTCTTAAAAGTAGAAAATATAACCCTATGAAAAGTATTAGTGAGAATATGCTTTTGGTTGTCCAGTGATGGCCGGAAATGTTCTTTAATAAATTTTTAAAAGGTTCTGATAGTTCTCCTATTAGAGTTATCAGAGTAACGGCTATAGTTGTGACGATTGTTGAAATTGCAAGGGCTTTTATATTAAATTTCATATTACTTTAGCCTCCAAAGCTGTTCTTGCACCTGTTGAGATTATATACCCCATAGCAGCCATAGCGAATCCTAATAGAATAATCAAGGCTGAAATTATTATTATTGATTTTCTAGCTGAATTATTTTTTAACAAATTATTTTTATAAATTAAACCTAGCACTAAAATTGATAAGAAAGGGATAAACAAGAATATGTGTTCTTTTGTTTCTGTGAATATTAAGTGAGCCCATGGATTTGGACCTTCTTTTATCAAAGGTTTCACATTGTCTCCATAGTAGTTTAGATAATAATATCCTCCTGCTAGCCAAGATGAAAAGATAAATATTACCCCTAATATTGCTGCAATCTTTGCTCTTTTTATTCTTGTATTTGTAGGATTCATTAATTCAACTAAAATCCATAAAAATGTAAAAATTCCTAACTCTCCTAGAGCAGCGTGGATACCAACTAAAGGATTAACCATTAAAACTTTTATTGATTTATTTGTTTTTATATTTATGCTTTTAACCTTTTCAATTTTGAATAAATAGACCTCTTATCTTATTCTAATAACTTCTAAGTTCTTAGGGGCAACTGTTTCAATTCTTTCTAACTTATGTATTGTTGAGGCCAAGTCTAAACATTTAGAGCTTTCTCCATGCACTAAAATTATCTTTTTAGGTTTTGGATCTAAGCGATGAATAAAATTTAATAACTGCTTTCTGGAACTATGGCCTGAAAATCCTGATAATGTATGGATTGACATTTTTACATGGACTATATTATTTGTGTCAAATGTGATTTCTTTTTCTCCATTTTGAACTCTTCTTCCTAGAGAACCTTGGCCTTGATAAGAAACTATGATTAAGGAATTTCTTTCATCAGATGATAATTCTTTAAAGTATTCAACTGAGGCTCCTGCATTTAACATTCCCGAGGTAGCAAGAATAACACAAGAACCACCTTCTAAGACTTCTTTCATTTCTTTTTGACCTGCAATATGCTTAAAAACATCACTCAAAAATGGATTTTGATCTCTATGGAAAATTAATTTTTTTACTATGTTATTGAAATAATCAGGGTATGCTGTGTGGATTGCAGTTATGTCCCAGACTAAACCTTGAACATAAATAGGGACTCTTTCCATTTGTCCTGAGCGAATTAATTTTTCAATTATAACCATGACTTCTTGAGCTCTTCCAACACCTAAAACAGGAATCAAGACTTTTCCTTTTCTTTCTATTGTTTCTTTCACTATCTTAACTAATTCTTCTTCTGATTCTTTTCTTGCAGGAGGATTGTCATCTTTTCCACCATATGTAGCTTCTATCATTACTGTTTCTAAGCGAGGAAATCTAGTGTTTGCAGAAGATAATAAATTGGAAGTTTCATAATTCAAGTCTCCACAGTATAAGAAATTGTGCAAACCATTTCCTATATGCAAATGAACTAAGGAACTACCTAAAACATGGCCTGCATTGTAGAATGTTAACCTAACATCTGGGGTTACATCTGTAACCTCTTCATAATTTAAGGTAATAGTATGCTTTACCATTTCTTTAATGTCGGTGCTGGAATAAATTGATTTTTTGTTTTCTTTATTTGCAATTCCAATGTAATCTAAGCATAATAAAGCAGAAATATCCCTTGTTGGCTCTGTGCAGTAAACAGGGCCTTTATAACCCATCTTATACAAATATGGGATTAATGCTGCATGATCTGTGTGAGGATGCGATAAAATAATTGCATCTAACTGTTCAATATCAAATTCTGGAGCGTCTAAATATGGAAATGGTTCTTTGTCATTTGAAACATCTACTCCACAATCTAGTAATATTCTAGATTCTGGAGTTTGCAGTAAAAAACAAGACCTTCCAACTTGACGAGCAGCACCTAGAAAACTAAGCCTGACCCATTCATCTTTTTTCTCTCTAATCCACCCATCGTAAATCCTATGCCCTACTTTATCCAAGAATTTTTTTCTATAATCATTATTTTCAAATAAAACTTTTCTTATTTTTTCTATTATTACTGATCTTATTGCTGGTTTTCTTTTTACAATTGGAACCCATAATGTTTTCTCTTTTATTGATTTTAATACTTCTCCACCTTTTCCTATTGCAATACCTGGTTTTTCAGCTTCAATCACTACAATTGATCTTTGGCGATCAAAGTTTATTTCAATTTCCCCAGCTTCAGAAGGTGTTTCTTTTTTGATTATTTCTTCTGCTTTTTCTTCTTCTAAGATAATTGAAGGATCAGGTCTTAGTTCAACTCTTTTTTTTATTTTGTCAACTATCTCTTTTAGAGTTCCATTGTTGTTTAAGAAGAATTCCTTGTTCTTCGTATACAATACAATATTTGCTCCTTCAAATCCTGAATCAGAAATTTCTGCTGACTCTGGGATATCTTTTAGTACTTCTTTTAATATATTTACCATCTATCAGAAAATTAAATTTTAAAGAACATTATTCTAGGGAAATTCTTGCTTCTTTCTCCATTAAGGGTTGAACTCCTGCTTCTGTCACGGTTACAATGTCTATACCATCACCTGAAGCCATATCTCTTTGCACTGCTGCATTAATTGCTTTCTTTGCTAATTCTATGCCTTCTTTCATAGACATGTTGGGAGTATAAAGAGCTTCTAGAACTCCTATAGCAGTTATACTTCCAGAGCCTGTCGAGGCAAAGTCTGAATATTTAGTTATAGAACCATCTATTCCTAAGTCGAATAAATGGAATCCTTTTTGATCAACCCCCCCTAATAAGAATCCTACTATCCCAGGAATCATACTTGGTCTTCTAATATTTGAATATAATAAATTACCTAATAGATTAGCTACTTCTGCGACATAAAGCGTTTTTCCCCTTCTTAATGAGTCTAAACGTACCTGAGCCCTTATAATTCTTGTTAATAATTGAGCATCTGAGACTAATCCAGCATGAGTTATTGCAATATAATCACTAATTTTTGCTATTTTTCTTTGTCTCTTATTAACTATCATATAGCCTGCACTTGTTCTTTTGTCTGCAGCAAATACTATACCATCTTTACAAATAAGTCCTAATGTTGTTGTTCCTGTTTTTACGACCTCTTTGCTTATCGATTCTGTTCTCATATTATTTTCCCTCTCTAAATTGGAAGAATTAATCTTATTTTTTGTTATTTTTTAAGTTTATATAAAGCTTTTGGTTTTGAGGGCTTTGTGTAAAAAGTGCCTTCTGTGTATAAAGTAGCAAATCTGTGTAAAAAGTCTATTTATTTTCAAATGACCTTATACCTACATCTTTCAAGGCTTCTTTAACATCCTTATACTCTTTTTTCAGCCAAACCTTGAAAATCAGCTCTTTTTTGAGGTAAAACATCAAATGGTTGTTAATTAGCTCAACCTTATCAGCCCATAAACGATGAGGCTCTTCAAACTTGTCTTTATTGTAGTAACTAACTAAAAAGTGCATAGGCTCTTTTGATTTAAGAGATTCTAGAGGTTTAGGCATTTAATTTTGATAATCTATAAGGTTTTTAAGTTTTATCTAAACTTTATGGACAGTTTATAGACAAGAGAAGACTTTATAGACAAAAGAGGGATTTATGGACTGTGTTGGTTTTGAGTATCCGTTTAGCTAACCGAAAATAACAAGGTTAAGTCAACTCTAGTGAGTTGAGAAAATTTAGACTAACCTACAAGCTTTAAGACATTAAAGTAAATGCATTAATTTTTGCTTTGCGCCTTTAAGTTGACTGTGCCAAATAACAAATAGTTTTATAAATAGTATTTTTTCTTCATTTAACAAATGTATACAATAGTACTTGATACAAATTTTTTGATTACAGCTTTAAAATTTAAAATAGATTTATTTGAGGAAATTGAAAAAATATGCATTTTTGATTATGATATAGCGGTTTTAGATAAAACTTTAAATGAATTAAAAGGAAAATCTAATGAAAAATTGATAAAAGATTTAATAAACAAAAAAAAAGTTAACATTATAAAAACAGATACAAAAGATTATGTTGATGATATTTTAGCAGGACTAGACAATAATTTTATAATAGCTACACAAGACATAGGTTTAAAAAGAAGATTGGAGATTAGAAAAATGCCCATAATCTTTATAAGGCAGAAAAAATATTTGGAATTGAAAAATGTTTTATGAAGTAACACTAAAAAGCCATATTCGAGTACCCCCTCATCTATTTGGAGATGACACAAAAGATTCTATCTTGAAGAGATTAAGGGAGCAATTTAATACAATGGTTTCTAAGGATTTCGGAATTATTATTGCAGTTTCTAATATTGAATCTGTTGGAGAAGGAGTGATAATTCCGGGAGATGGGGCTGCTTATTATGACACCACTTTTAAAGTTCTTGTTTTTAAACCTGAATTACAGGAAGTTATTTTAGGAACTATTACTGACATTGCCGATTTTGGAGCATTTATGGATATTGGTCCAGTAGATGGAATGATTCATATTAGTCAAACAATGGATGATTTTGTGAATTTTAGCAAGACTAATGTTTTAACTGGGAAAGAAACTAAGAAATCTTTGAAAGTTAAAGATTCTTGCAGAGCAAGAATTATTGCAGTGAGCTATAAAAATATTAATGAGCCAAAAATAGGATTGACTATGAGGCAGCCAAGATTTGGCAAACTGGAAGATATTGAAAGGGAAATTAAGGATGCTAAGGGAGAAGGCAAGAAGTAAATATGGCAAGAAAAGTATGTAAAAAATGCAAATTATTTGTGGAAAAAGATAAATGCCCTATTTGTGGGGGCAATCAGTTTAATGATGCATGGAAAGGAAGGATAACTATTTTAAAATTTGATAAATCTGAGATTGCTGGAAAAATTGGGATTACTGCTAATGGAGAGTATGTTATTAAAATATGAAGATTGTACAAAAAATTAATCATCCTTTATTGAAGAGAGATCAGGTAGTTTTTGAAATAGAACATAAAGGAGCAAAGACTCCAAAAACTGATGAACTTTTGCAGAAGATTGTTGAGATTACTAAGACTTCCCAAGAACTTATTAAAATTAAACGTGTTATTCCGGAATATGGAGCTGCGAAATCTAAGATTATAGCTAACATTTACAGAGATGAAAACGCTTTCAAGCATATTGAAATAATCAGAAAGAAATCTAAAAAGAAAGAAGATGGCAAAAAAGAAGCAAGTAAAGAATAAGAATCCTAGTAAAAAGTGGACTAAATTTAAGCTACTAGATGGTAAAGTTACCAGAGCTAGGAATTGCCCTAAATGTGGTCCAGGTGTTTTTTTTGCAGAACATAAAGACAGATTGTATTGTGGGCACTGCCATTATTTGGAAGTTAAGAACTAATTTTTTATAACTGTGTCATATTTAAGGGAAATTTTAATTGCATTTGCTGAAGCTAATAATTTAGAATGCAGAGCAGACTTTGTGAATAGAACGCTAGTTTATTCTTGGTTTGATGATTCAAGGAAAGATACACTTTGCAATATAAGCTAGGTTTGTTTTCTAGAAGAATATAAATTTTAAAACCCACAAGGTCAGCCCGAGAGCCAACCCTATGGGAAAAAGAGGTGATATAATATATGGATACCAACATATATTTAAATCTTTCTATTGTAGTTATTTTTAAGTGGTTACATAATAGGATTTTTAATCTCTTTGCTTCTATTAATTTATGCCTACAGAAAAAGAAAGAGAAATTGGGGAGTTTATTTCTAGAGAACTTAAGGGAAGAAACTTAAATCCGGAGTATGTTGGAAGAATTATTTATGGCTATTTGGGGTTTGAAAATTCTAATCCAGGCTTTAGAGATCATGCTCCTGAAACGGGGGCACTATATGTGCAATTAGTTTTAAATGGTTTTATGTATAGTACTGATGGAAATACTGCAAGAGTTTTGGAAAAGAGAAAAAGTTTGAGTAGATTGGCCACACTATTATTTGCTATTGGAGTTGAACGTGAACACTTTTTAATTAAGACAATATCAGAATATGATCATGATTTTGTTTATCCTCCAGAAAAGGGAATATGTTTTTCTGCTTTAAGATTAGTCCATGATGATCTTGAGATAATAGAACGAGAATCTATTTCTAATCAAGAATTAGTAGATAGAATACAAATCTACTTTGTTAATTTAAGGTCTGCACATGGAGATGGAGAAACTCCTGTTAAAGTTTTAGAACACTTACTAAAAAGAGTTCCAGAATTGTCTGGTTATAGAATTCATTTTAAAAAGATTTAAAAACACTTTACATTTCCAATACTTAAATGGCAGATGCGGATGTTGTAAAAAGAATAAGAGAGTTAATGAATAATCCTGAGTATATTAGGAACATATGTACATGTGCACATATTGATCATGGCAAGACTACGTTTTCAGACAATTTGCTTTTAGGTGCAGGAATGATTTCTGAAGAATTGGCAGGAAAACAGCTATCTTTAGATTTTCATGAAGATGAAAAGGAGAGAGGAATTACAATTGATGCTGCTAATGTTTCCATGATTCATAAGTTAGGAGATAAAGAATTTTTAATCAATTTAATTGATACTCCCGGGCATGTTGATTTTGGTGGAGATGTAACAAGAGCCATGAGAGCATGTGATGGGGCTATTGTTTTAGTTTGTGCTGTTGAAGGAATTATGCCTCAGACAGAAACTGTGTTAAAACAAGCTTTAAGAGAAAGAGTCAAGCCTATCTTATTTATCAATAAAGTTGATAGATTGATTAAAGAAGTTAAGCTAACTCCTGAAGCAATGCAGCAAAGATTCATTAAGATTATAACAGATGTTAACAAATTAATTAAGAGTATCGCACCTGAAGAATATAAAGAGAAATGGCAAGTCAATGTTCAAGATGGAAGTGTTGCTTTTGGAAGCGCTTTTCACAAATGGGGATTAAGTGTTCCTTATATGCAGAAGCATGGAATTTCTTTTAAAGATGTTATTGAGGCTTATAACTCTGAAAAACAAACTGAACTGGCAAAAAAAGCTCCTATGCATCAGGTTGTTTTAGATATTGTTACAAGACATCATCCTAACCCTAGACAAGCTCAGGCTTATAGAATACCAAAAATTTGGCAAGGGGATTTGGAATCTAGTTTAGGAAAATCTTTGTTAAGTTGCGATTCTAATGGGGAAGTTGCATTTGTTGTTACTAAAATTGTTGTTGATAAACATGCAGGAGAAGTTGCTGCTGGAAGATTATTTTCTGGAACTGTAAAACAAGGGCAAGAAGTTTACATGATTGGAGCTAAAAGAAAATTAAGAGTACAGCAAGTTAATGTTTACAAAGGATCTCAAAGATTTCAGGTAGAAAGTGCAGTTGCGGGAAATATTGTGGGGCTTATTGGATTAAAAGATGCTTTTGCAGGCGAAACTGTTTCAAGTGTTGAGATTGAACCTTTTGAGGCGATTAAACATATTTTTGAACCTGTTGTTACTAAGTCAATTGAAGCAAAAAAAGCAAGTGACTTGCCTAAACTAGTTGAAGTTTTAAGGCAAGTAAATAAGGAAGATCCCTGTATTTTTGTTTCTATCAATGAAGAAACTGGAGAAAATCTGATTGCTGGGATGGGGGAACTACATTTAGAAGTTGTTGAGAACAGGATTAGAAAAGAAAAGGGTGTTGATGTCAAAACCTCTAATCCTATTGTTGTTTATAGAGAATCTATTTTGAAAAAGTCCAGGGAAATTGAAGGTAAGAGTCCCAATAAACATAATAAGTTTTATTTCACTGTTGAACCAATACCTGATAATGTTTATGAAGCAATTAAAAGTGGAGAAATTCCAGATGGAAGGATAAAGAAAAATGATAGGGAACTTTGGAATAACTTTGTTAAATTAGGGTATGAAATGAAGGAAGCGAGAAGCATTAAGCAGATTTTTAATGGGAATATTTTGATTGACTCGAGTAAAGGCATTGTTCACATTGGTGAGGTAATTGAACTGATTATGGATGGTTTTGAACAAGTTATAAAAGAAGGACCATTAGCAAGAGAGCCTGGAATTAAAATGGTAGTAAGATTGAAGGATACTACATTACATGAAGATGCTATTCATAGAGGGCCTTCACAAGTATTACCTGCTGTAAGAGAGTCTATTAGAGGAGCTATGATTGATGCCCAGGCAATTTTATTTGAGCCTTTGCAAATTTTACAAGTAGATATACCTGCTGAATACTTGGGGGAGATTTCTAAACTTGTTGGGAATAAGAGAGGACAACTTTTGACTGTTGAGCAAGAAGGAGTGCATATAACATGTAAGATTAAATTACCTGTTGCTGAAATGTTTGGACTAAGCAATGATTTGAGAAGTGCAACTGAAGGAAGAGGAAGTTTTTTCGTTGTTGATCAAGCTTTTGAGAGATTACCTGCTGAATTACAAGATAAGGTAATTAAAAGCATAAGACAAAGAAAAGGATTGAAGACTGAAACTGTTTCTGAATCTGAAGAGAAGTGAGAAAAGGTTATTATCTCTCTTAAGTGCAGCTGTTTTTTCTGTTGCTCATTAATGAGATAGATCTTGAATCTTTTTTTATGACCTAAGCATAAAATTATATGATAAAATTTTAGCAGTATTCGTATTATTTGATTAGTATTTACTTTTTGTTAGTAGTAAAAATAGAAAGATTTATAAACTCTTGTTAACAGTAATATTTATAAATTGATTTCATCGTGAAACTTGTATATCAAAAGGAGGATATATGATAAAATGGCTAAAGAAAAACCACATATTAACTTAGTGTTTATTGGTCATGTAGACCATGGTAAAAGTACTACAGTAGGTAGATTATTGTTTGATTCTGGCGCTATTACCGAGCAGGCTTTAAGAAAACTAAAGGAAAAAGCAGAAGAATTAGGGAAGAAAGGATTTGAATTTGCTTTTGTTATGGACAATTTGAAAGAGGAAAGGGAAAGGGGAGTTACTATTGATCTTTCTCACAAGAAATTTGTTACTGATAAATATGAGTTTACTATAATTGATGCGCCTGGACACAAAGATTTCATAAAGAATATGATTACTGGTGCAAGTCAGGCAGATGCTGCTGTTTTGGTTGTTGCTGCGACTGATGGAGTTATGGAGCAGACAAAAGAGCATATTTGGCTAAGCAGGACTTTAGGTGTTGGACAGATGATTATTGCAGTAAACAAGATGGATGCAGTGAAGTATGAACAAGCTAGATTTAACAAGGTCAAGGAAGATGTTAGCGTTGTTTTGAAGACTGCAGGATTTAAAGTTGATCAAGTTGCATTTTTACCTCTTGCTTCATTTCCAGGAGATAATGTTGTTAAGAAATCAAGCAATTTAGGGTGGTATAATGGACCAACTTTAAGAGAGCAATTAGATTTGTTAAAATTACCTGAGAAACCAACAAACTTGCCTTTGAGATTACCAATTCAAGATGTTTATAACATTACCGGTATTGGTGTTGTTCCTGTTGGAAGAGTTGAAACAGGAATAATGAAGATTGGAGATAAAGTAATTATTACTCCAGGAAGAGAGGGCAAAGGAGTTACAGGTGAAGTTAAGACTATTGAAATGCATCACGAACAAGTTACTCAAGCAGAGCCAGGAGATAATATTGGTTTTAATGTAAGAGGCATTGGTAAGAAAGATATTGCTAGAGGAGATGTTTTAGGGCATTCTGATAATCCTCCAACTGTAGTAAGCGAGTTTACAGCTCAAATTGTAATCTTAAACCATCCAACTGTGATTACTGTGGGGTACACTCCAGTATTCCATGTTCATACTGCACAAGTGGCATGTCAATTTATTGAATTGGTAAAGACAATCAACCCAGCTACGGGTGAAACTTTAAAAGAAAAACCAGATATGCTAAAGAATGGTGATGCTGCAATTGTTAAGATAAAGCCAACCAAACCTATGGTTATTGAGAGACAGAAAGATATACCCCATATGGCAAGATTTGCTATTAGAGATGCGGGAAGCACTGTAGCAGCTGGTATGTGTATTGATGTGGTTAAAAAGGTTTAATCCTTTTTTTCCTTTTTTATCTAAATCTTTAAATATTAGAATTCTTTTATTATCTTTATGAGTTTTATATCATTTTTTTATAATCCTGCTAATGGATTTTTATTAAATCGTATTCCGGAGATTGCTTTTGTTTTGCTAAGTTTGATTTATATCTTCTTTTGGAAATACGTATTCTTGTTTTTTGAAAGAATTTTTAGAGGAATTTCTTATTCATTTTTTGAAAATAGGCCTACTCTTATGAACATTCTAGGCTATGTTGATTCTTTTTTTATTTTTGTTCTTACTGTGCTTTTTGCTATACCTTTGATGAAGAATTTGTTACATGGCTATATAGAGCCTTTACTTGATACTAAATATTTGCTGATAATTGTTTTAGTGCTCTTTGTTCTTGCGTATGTTTATTATTACTTGGTTTATAGCAGGCATTATTTGCATCCGAAGAATTAATAGTGTATAAGATCGTAACATATGTCACTTCACTATACATCGAAGAATTAATAGTTAGCTTTAAAAAGACCATTTTCTCTTTATAACTTATGTCAAAAGCAAGAATCAATTTAGCTGGGGTGGAGATTAACCAAATTAATGAAATTTGTAGTTCTATAGTAGAGATAGCTAAGAAAACTAAGACTAAACTTTATGGACCTATCCCTTTGCCTACTACAAGAATGAAGGTTACTACTAGAAAAAGCCCTTGTGGAGATGGAAAAGCAAGTTTTGACAGATTTGAAATGAGAGTTCATAAGAGAGTTATTGATTTAGATGTTGATGAGAGAGCTTTAAGGTTAGTTATGAAAGTTCCTATACCTGAGGGTATTCAGATTTCTATTAATGTTTTAGGATGAGAAAAGTGGCTACTTTAACCATTCATTAAATTGTTTTTTTGCTTCTTATTTAGACTTAAAATTTTGATTGATTTTTTATTTAGTCTAAAAATATTAAAGATACCATTATGCCAATTCCTACTAAAAAAGTTATTAATTGAATCAATGATTTTTGAAATTTAACTTCTTTATGCAATTCTGGGATTAAGTCAGAGCCTGCTATGTAGATAAAAGTTCCTGCTGCAAAAGGAATTAAAAATGCTGTTAAGCCATCTATACGTGAACTTAAGACTAATGAAATTATGGCGCCTAGAACTGCAGTTGCCGCTGTAAGAAAATTAAATGTTAGTGCTTTCGCTTTAGAAAATCCTCCTTGCAATAAAACTCCAAAATCGCCTATTTCCTGTGGTATTTCATGTAAAATTACTGCTATTGTTGTGGCTATTCCCGTTGGGATGCTTACTATATAGCTGGCTCCTATTATTATTCCATCTATCAAATTATGAATACTGTCTCCTAATAAGTTCATTACAGCAAATGGATGAACATGCTCTTTTGAATGTGGTAAGTGACAATGTCTCCAGTGAATAAATTTTTCTACAATAAATGAGAATATTATTCCAGAAAGGATGTATAAAGATGTTTTTAGGCCAAAGCCTGTTTCTTCAACTGCTTCTGGAATCAAATGAATAAAAGCATCTCCGAATAATGCTCCAGCTGAGAAGCTAATTATGTATATCAGAGTTTTTTTTAACCTATTTGTTTTTATTGATAAAGTTAAAATTCCTATTAATGATACTAGACTCACAATTAAAACGCTTATTAAAGAATAAGTCCAAGTTTCTATCATTTACTAGATTAGAACTTTTTTTATATTTAAGCATTTTGTTTATTTCTTATGAGAGATGATATTTGGCTTAACAATAGACTGGAACAGATATGGCAGTTTTTATTTCCTGAAGTTATTAAGGGGAATAAAGTTCTAATTAAGTTTAAAGGGAGATGGAAAAATAAGTTTGGACATATTTCTAAGAAAGGGGAACATTCTGAGATTGTTATTAATGGATTATTTAGACATGATGAAGTTCCTGAATATATGATTGATTTAACTATTGCTCATGAGTTGATTCATTATATGCATGGATTTAGCTCTCCTTTGCCTAAGTTGTATAAACATCCCCATAAAGGCGGCGTTGTTACAAGAGAACTAAGAAAAAGAGGGTTTTCACATTTATTGATTAAAGAAAAATATTTTTTGAAAGATCAATGGCTGGCACTATACACAAGGTTGGTTATTTCTTGAGCATAAATCTCATATAATTTTTGCAATTAAAACAATAATAAATAATTTTATTCTTATGAATTCTGACTCTGCAAGTTTTAGAAGGAACAAGATAGTGATAACAATGTTTGCACATTTTTCTTTTTAATTCTCTAGGCAATCTTAAATTTACTTTCATTGCAGTTTTGTGAGCTATATCTACATATCTTTGAGCTAAGTCAGGATTAACTTTGAATTTTTTTTGAGCTTCTTTAAAAAGAAATTTAATCCTATCTAATGCTATATCTTGTTTTACTTTTTTTGGAATTCTTTTAACCATTTTAGAACGGAAGAAGCCTACTTGGATCTTGCTTACGTAATTCTGACTCTATTGCTATTATCTCTTCACGAGTCCTTTTTGGATGAAAAAGAGTATCTATAATGTCTGTTATCTTACTTCTCTCATGATAATATCTTTCTCTGGCTTCGCTGAGCATTAAGTATATTGTTGTTTCATAACATAAACCAGCTGCAAATCCTGTAGAAACTATTAGTTCTATTGTTTTTTCATACATGCTTAAAATGATAACTTGTTATTTTAAAACATTTTCGATATGTATTAAAACAAAGCTGCATTTGATAAAATATGTTTAAACTTTTGTCTGCAATAGTTTTGGAGGTTGTAATCTTTTCTTTTTACTTAATTTCTTTAGTTTTAAGCTATTTAATAAGTTTAGATAATAATGCTAAACAAAATAAAAAATCCACAATAATCTTACACGGAGGATGGTTTTCTAGTGGGTTGTTTTATATTTTAATGAAAAGGAGATTAGAAAACTTAGGATATGCTGTTTATATCCCCGATTATGGCTACCATTTTGGAAAAATAGAAGAAATTGCTGAAAAGTTAGATAAGTACATCAAACAAAATAAAATTAAAAAATTTGTCTTTATAGGGCATAGCTTGGGGGGATTGATAGGATTATATTATTGTAAAAATTACAAAAATAATATTGTTAAACTAATTTCTATTGGAACTCCCTTTTATGGAACTTGGCTAGCTAGAATTCCT
Organism: Candidatus Woesearchaeota archaeon; assembly: GCA_964361505.1. Classification (GTDB taxonomy): domain Archaea; phylum Nanobdellota; class Nanobdellia; order SCGC-AAA011-G17; family GW2011-AR20; genus JACQNJ01. The sequence goes on from CAYIAV010000001.1 coordinate 34,457, forward strand.
TCTATTTTTTCTGAAAGCGCTAAGCAGATGATTCCTGGAAGTTTGTTTTTTAAAAAATTGCATAAGGGCAGAATAACTAAGGATATTTATACTATAGGATCAAAACATGATCAGTATATCCCTATTAAATCTTCTCAGCTAAAAAGAGCTAAGCACATTACAATAGAGGGAGTAGGGCATCTTTCATTATTATTCTCAAATAAGGTTTTTCAAGAGATAAAGAAAGTTTTATAAATGCTTTTTTTGTTCTACAAGACATGGCAACATTAAGAAAGGGTAAATGCTATACACATATTACAAGACCTTATACCAGAAGATCTAAAGTTAAGGCTAAAGCTTATATCAAAACAGTACCTCCTTCTAAGGTTGTGAGGTATGACATGGGCGATCCTAAGAAAGATTTTGATTATGAGATTGTTTTAATTGCTAAAGAAAATGGACAGATTAGGCATAATGCTTTAGAATCAGCAAGACAGGTAGTTAATAGAAGGTTACAGAATAATTTAGGACAAAAAGCTTATTATTTTAAATTATTGTTATACCCACATCATATTTTAAGAGAGAATAAGATGTTGTCTGGTGCACATGCAGATAGGCTGCAGACAGGAATGGCGCATTCTTTTGGAAGGACTGTAGGACTAGCTGTACAGGCTAAGAAAGGTAAGAGATTGTTTAGTGTTAAGGTTTCAAGTAATGGAATTGAGCAAGCTAAAAAAGCTTTAAGATTAGCATGTCCAAGAATGCCTGGAACTTATACTATTGATGTAGTAAAGATTAATTAGAAACCTTTATTTATTAAAGTAATTTTCTTTATTTATGTCTAACTTTATTCTATGGCTGAGCGAGATTCATGATGAGAGTTTAGCTGGAAATAAATTCTTCTTTTTAAGCAGATTATATCAAGCTAAATTTCCTGTGCCTCCAGCTTTTTGCGTTACTAAAGAAGCATTTTCTTATTTTTTAGAAACGACTGGATTAAAGAGAAAAATAGTTGAGGCTTTAGCGAGAAAAGAAAATATCAAAGATGTTTCTTATGCGCTTCAGGAATTGATAGTTGAAACTGAAATCCCTTTAGATCTTAAAAAAGAAATTGAAGAGGCTTATGAGAATATTAATGTTGACCCTGCAGTGCAAAATACTGGATCTGCTTTTTCCTTTATTAAAGCAGGAAGAGATTCAAGCTGTGTTGTTGTGAGGGCTAGTGGAAATTTTGAGAGCAATGTTAAAAACACTCTTTTGAATGTGAAAGGAAGTAAAAATTTAATTTATTCTTTAAAGAAGGTTTGGGCTTTACATTATAATCCTGAGAATATTGCAACTGGAAATCTTGATAGTTTAGCTTTGGCTACTTTAGTTCAAAAAATGGTAAACCCTGCAGTTTCTGGGAGTTTTCACTTTGAAAATAATGACCTGATGATAAAAGCAGTTTATGGATTCCTTGATTCTGAAATCAATTATAAAGCTGATGTTTACACTTTAGACCGAGATTCTTTGTATATTAAAGATAGGAGTTTACATGTTCAGGAATCTAAACTTATTAAAGATGATATGATTGGAAACATTGTTCTTAGGCAAATTGCAACTTCTGGGAATAAGCTTTCTGATAATGACTTAAGTTTTATTGCACAGATAGCTAAGAAACTAGAATCTGATTATTCTGATAAAGAGGTTACTTTTGCTATTGAGGGACCTAGACTTTATTTCCTGAATGTTAAAGATAAAAAAGATGCCAAGCCTAAAGAAGATGGTGAAATTATACCTATTATTCCTGATTCTTTCTTTGATACTGTGCATTTAACTTTGCCTGAGGAGGTGAAACAAGAGATAAAGCCTTTAAGTGAGGCTGAGATGGCTTTGATAGAGGCTAAATTTGGAGAGGTTCATATTAAAATGCCTAAAAATAAGAGATCTCTGCATATTGCCCAAAAATTACTAGATATTCTTTCTTTGCAGATTGAAGACTGAACCCTTTTTATTGAATTATTGCTTTGCTACTTTTTTCGTTATTGTAAATCCTTTGTTCATTTTAAATATTCAACAAGAAAAGAATCTCCATATTCTCTTCTCAATGCTTCAGTTATTTCTGAGTCTCCTGATCTGCCCCACATTCCTCCTGACTTTACAGGAGTTTCATATAAAATTCTTTCTGGTTTTCCAGGAAATAATCTATAAAATCTTCTAGGACCTCTTTCTCTAATCCTTAATATAATAAAATCTTTTTCATCATGTTCATCACAGATAACTAAGTTTCTTCCTTTGCTATTTAAGTCATTAACTATTTCTTTTAATGTTTGTAAATGTGTTTTCGTCATTTTAATCTCATCTTTTTCTTATAATAAGCTTATAACAAGAGTATATAAAAGTTTCTATTTATGCTACTATGTAGTAGCTAAGTATTTTATAAAAATTGGAAAGTTTTGGCTTTGCACATAAATACGATTAGTTCATGTGTAAAGTTTTAAAACCAAAAGATTTATAAATAAGTGATACTACTATACAGTAGATAATACTAATAAGTGGGAGGGAATTAAAATGTCGAGAACAGATGGAATAAAAGGTCTTCATGATTTAGTGCAAGAAGCAAATAAGGTTGTACCAAATTCTACAGCTATGAAAACTCTTGCTCTACATACTTACTTTCATGGTATTGGAAGCGGTACTGTGGACGTTAGTGCATTAACTGGATCTGGAATAACTATAGACGAATTTATTAATGGTATTCCGGACTTAAAGAAAATTCATGAAGCTATTGCTGATTATTCGGCTGAGCCGGACCAACATCAAAAAGACTTAGCTTACAGCCATGTTTATGAAGCTTTATTTAAGGGCATGATTAAGGTCAGATAATGCCTTCATTTTCTTTTTTCTATAAATTTTTTTATTTCTTTTATATACTCTTCAGTTTGTTTTCTATACTTGTCATATTCTTTTCCAGAAATCTCTTTAATTTCATTATGTAGAATTCTTCTTGAGAGAAAGAAAAGATCATTCATCAACATTACATGCTTGCCATTAAGATAACCTTGCTTAACCATTTTTTCTTTAAGCATTTCTGCTGCATGCTCTGGGCTTGGAGGAACTTCACCAATACGCATTAAAGCAGCATGAGTTGCATCAATTGCAGACCAATATAGATCAAGCATTGCAGCTAATAAATGTTTTTCAGCACTATTGAAGCTTGCAAAACTCATGTTAAAATAAGTATAAATCGATTCTCTGCTAGGCCTTATTCTTCCTTGGTATAACAAAAGCTGCAAAGGATCAAAGAAACCAGTGTCAACTAAGGCAATGCCACTTCTTAGGATGTTAACAGCAACCGGGTCTCCTGACCTTACATATTCCCAAAAGCTTGTCAATTTCATTGTTTGCACATGAATCTTTTTACTAATATCAAGAATGGCTTTTTCAACAATTATCTTGTATGTCTCCATAATTTCAGGAGCTAGAACAATATGTACATCATCAATGATGATTAAAATGTCAATGTCTCCTTTTTGATCTCTACTTGCATCGGTAGTAGAACCAAATAAGATTATTCCAGAAATAAATTTTCCAAACTCCTTATAGACTTTGCCTGCAAAAGACTTGGCGATGTCTAGATTTCTATTAGGAACATAAATCTCATTATTCCTTTTATCAATAGAAAACTCCATTTCATCACCTCTCTTTTTGCTGTAAATTTTTTACTTTATTAATGTTTTTATTCTAACCTAATACCACTCCAGAATCTCCAATCTGTTTCTTCAGTTCCAGTATCTGGGGAGTAGCCCCCTACAATATAACTTGGAGAGTAAGTTCTTCCTTTGAAAAAGCCTAAGTCATCATCAGACCATAATTTAGTTCTGTAAACTGGGGATGCAAAATTACTCATAAATTTAGTCCATGCTCTTATATCCTGATGTGCAGGTTCAATTATCATTTTTCCCTTATAACCAGACTCTTTCATCTTTTTTACAAATTCAGGTATAGGAACATTGCCCTCACCAGGATCAACATGCTCGTCATAATAACCAAAATTATCGCTAATGTGAACGTGGCCAATCATTTTTTCTTTGTTAAGGCTATCTACCTGCTTCATCATCCACTCCTTGAATTCTTTATCTGGATTGTCTGTTGTGGCTTTAAAGTATTTTTTCCATGTATTTAGATGGCCAATATCGAATGTTACTTTTATGTGGTCTTCAGCTGCTTTTTCTGCTTCTTTTTTACTGTAGATTCCTAGTCCAGCAGCTTCCTTACTTGGTCTTCCTTCTTCTTCATTCCACAGTTTTTCTATCATGGCTTTTCTTGATCTTATAATTAGCTCCTTTAACTCTGCTGGATGGCTTGCATAACCATTTTCTGGAAAAATATTTTCAGGAGCAATGAATAATGGCTTTTCTAATCCTGACTCTTTTTCTTTTTGTAAAGCATAAATCCCTGCCCTAGCTAATGTATCTGCAGATTCTTTTGTACCATACTCATGGATTGGAACTGTATCATTAATTTCTTCTTGAATCTTTGCGGCATTTTTTCTGGCTGAAATTGCTATTTCTTGGCCATAATTCATTCTTTTTTCCCATTCTCTTAACTCATTTCTAAGATGATCAACTGGGTCAATCTCTTCACTAGGTATAATTCCTGGAAATCTTGACTGAACTTCCCTTTTAAGTAATTCTTTATCCACTCCTGGAACTTTTTGAGCAGCTTCATAGATTTTCAAAGATTTTATGATTTTTTCTCTTGTTTCAAGTGCATCTTTGTACATTACTTCATATTCATCTGCTTGACCTAGTGCTTGTAATTGTTCTGCTTTTAACTGTTCTTCATAGAAAGATCTTGCTGCTTCGTCATCATTTTTGTATTTTTTCTTAAAGTTTGAAAATACATTTCTTTCTACTTGAATATTTCCTTGTTCGTCTAATCTGTATTTTACTATAGGCACTTCTTTGCCAAACAATTTTATTTTTCTGTCATTTCCATGTTCATCTTTTAATGTAATTGGCTTTTCATCTTTGTCGGTTTCTGGAACTGGCAACCATATTTCTTCATCTTCACGAACTCCTCTTTTTATTTCACCTGTTTTTTGATTTACTAGATAGTGTATTTGTCTTTTTTCTTCTTCTGGATATGCTTCAAATTCTTTGTATTTAGAAATTGGGCGAGGGAATTCTCCGGTGTGCAGAACTACAGGACCCCCACGAGCTACATCTGCTGCAAAGTCAATTGTTCTTTTTACTTCCATTAAGTTTTGCTCTTTAGCTTCATGGGTAAAACCACGTTCACCTAAACCAGCAAAGCCTTGGACGTTAGGAGCAACATGTGTAGAAGTTTCTACTTCATTAATTCTTGCTAATTGTCTTATAGCTTCTCTTTCTTCATTGCCGTACATTTCAGGAGTTGGAGCTCCTTGACCCATGCTTCCCTTTCCTTTTCCCATAAAACCTAGCTCAATTTGACTAGCACCTTGGAAAATTCTTGTTTTTAAGGATTCTAACTGGTCTCGCATAGGGGGAGTAGAAATGCCTAGAACATTAGCATTTACTCCAAGCTTTTCAATATATCTTCGGTCTAAAGAATGCCAATAATCGCTATCAAACTTCATCTTAGGTACATCCTATTTTTTTTGTTTACTGGTTCTTGTTCTAACAATGAATTGCTTCTTGAAGAAGAGTATTCTTCTAACCTTCTTTCACTTTCTCTCATCATTTCAACTTGAGCAGGACTTTCATATAATTCATTGCTTAATTCATAAGGCTTTTGTTCATACAATTTATCTTTGTCCCTTCCATATATGTTTCCTTTTTCCAGCTCTTGTGCAATACTGTATCTGGTACTTGTTATTTCCGGTGTTTTTGTGCTTAATAATTCTTCTTCTAAAGTTTCTCGATTTCTTCTTTGAGGTTCAGATTCTTGAACTTTTAAAGGTTGAACTTCATCTGGAGCTTCTTCATTATCAATTATTTCCTGAACTTTTTTTAATTCATTGCTTATTTCAACTATTAGCTCTTTTTCTTTTTCTTTTTCTAGGATTTCTTTTAGATATAAAAGTTTCTCTCTTACAGGAATTGTATCAAGATCTTTTTTTATTTTGCTCCATGTTTCTTTGTCCATTTCTTATTTTAAAATTATTGCCTCTATAAGTTTTTGTATATTTTTATGACTACTTTTAGTTAGTTGTAAAAATTTATATACTCTTAAACTTTTATATTTTTGTGGTAAAAAGGAAAACTGTTAAGAGGAAAGTCGGGCATTCTATGCATAAAAAGAATATAAGGCCAACTCAGAATTTTGCGATTGGTATGCTATTACTCAATATATTTACTTTACCAGGATTAGGAAGCTTGATAGCGGGAAAAACTAAAGATGGTGTATGGCAGGTTATCTTGGTTGTTGTCAGCATTCCTTTGTTTTTTATATACCTTATAGGGCTTCCTGTATTTCTTGGGGCTTGGATTTGGGGAATAGCAACAGGCATGAAGATTATTAAAGAAGCAAAATAACATTATTTTAGTGCGTTTCTTATAATTTCATAAACTTCTGGATATATTTCTATGTTTCTTAGATCTAAATGTAAAGGTGAGACAAGACTCCTACATTTTCCATCAATTATATAGTTTTGAGCTTCTTCAAGCATTGCATTTTCTTCTAAGACTGTTCCATCGCCTTGTTTTCCATTCATGTTACATCCAGTGCCCATTATGTTATGGATAGGCACATCTGGGAAAGGGGCCCGGTTTAATTTATTCATAAACAGACTATTTTCCTTCATGTCCTTACATTCTAGTTCTTCTCCTGTTAATGAACAATAATCTGCAACATCACCAACAATTCCTTTATTTGGGGTGCCAATCAAGATTACTTTGTTAACGCTATCATCATTAAAAATTTGAATATATCTTCTAGTTACTAAGCCTCCCATACTAAATGCTACAATATTTACTTTCTGTTTTCCTGTTTTGTACTTTACTGTATCTATTACATCTTTTAGCCTTATTGCATAAGTATCAATGTTTTCGCTTTTTGTTTGTACAGCAATATAGTTTTCAGGTTTTTGGAATATGTCAAAATAGTAACTAGCTCTTATTGTTAAAGGGGCGGGAATTAATCCCCATTCGCCATTTTTTGCATCTTTTGCTGAAAATAAGGTGGTAGTGCCTGCATTGATATAACCTGATTCTTCTAGTTTTTCTTGAATTTGATTAAATCCTTCTAAACTGTATTCTGCTGAAGAATCTTTATTAACAGCATGACCATGAAGGAATATTACTGGATAAAGTTCTGGGTCAGATTTACATTCTTTAGATATGCAACATGTTTGGCATTTTCCTAGGACACAACAAACAGGACTAGATTCTTCAAACTCTATTTGGATATAAGAAGAGTTATCTAATTCTAGACTGATATTATCTAGTATTATGCTTAAGGGCTTTTCAATAGATAAATTTCCATTAAAAGTTTCATTTGAAATTGAAGAGTTTACATCATTTATTTTAGATTCTAATAATTCCAATGAGCCTCTTTTTTCATTTAAGAAGTTTCTTGATTTTAAGGAGATTGCAGCCTCATTGTACAACCGTATAGCCTTTACACTATCTTTGGTGTGGACTTGATAGTTTGATACTATCTCTTTTGCCGAAATCAAATCTTTTATTATTGAGTTATAAGAAGCTACGATTAAATCAGTTGAATTTTGCAAAGATTTCAAGTTATTTTCAGTTAAACTCAGATTTTTATTTATTTCATTGCTTTTTTTAGATAAGGCAGTATAATCCAAGTTAATCCATAATTTATGAGATTCTTGCAATTCTTTGCCTATTAAAGAAAAATTTTTACCAATTGATTCTGATTTTTTTATTTCGTTATCTAATATTACAGTATTGTTTAATTTGTTTAAAACTTTAGAATAAGATAAATATAAACTATAAATTTCGTTTGTTTTTGAGACTGAATCTTTAAGATTGTTCATTAATTCTTCTTTTAGTGTCATTTCTTCATTATTCAAGTCATAGTTCATTGTAACTAGAACGCTTCTTGTTGTTGTTTCTTCACTCGTATGGCATAAGAATGTACTTACACCATAGCAGCCAATGCTAAATCTATATAGTTCTTGACCCGAACCTATTTTTTTTGCCTCTATACTATATTCTTTTTTTACTGGGATTCCGGGCCTTAAACTGAATTCATCTTTCTCAATCATAACATTTTGGCTAATATCCTTAAATTCAGAATAGCAATAAGCTTTACAAAACGGATTTGTTGTTACTTTGGCTTCAAAAGTAATATTCTCCTTTTGGTTATGCAACAAGTTTAAATTGGTTTTACTAGAATCTAGCTGGATTATAACGTCATTGCCTAAAATAAAATTAACATAAAGAAGTATTTTAGCTCCAAAAATAATTAGTATAAAGATAGTTATTAATGCTATAACCACAATTATTTTTTTTCTTTTGTCTAGACTATTCAGAGAAAGAAGATTTGACATATTATACTAACTATCTCCTTCTATAAATAGTTTACTTTAATATGAACTTTGAAATTTGCTTTTCCGCCTTTTCCCTGTTTTTTTGATGCTGCTTTAAGAACTTGTTTAATTTTTCTATTAAAATTTCCTTTAATTCTCCAGATAACAATTTTCCAGATTTATAGTCATTACAGGTTTTCTCTAGTTTTTTGTCATCTTCTTCAAAGAAAGTTAAATATTGGTAAGAAATGTCAATATCCGGATTTCCGCCTTTTTTTCTATGTTCTTCTAAAGTATTTCTGCCTCCTGAGAATGCATATTTTCTTATTTTATTAGAAACTGTTTTTTGATCATCTACAGTAAAAATAGTGTGACCTTCGCTACCTGACATTTTTCCTCCTTCTGATAAACCTGGAAGAAATCTGCAGTGTATTGAAGCAGGTTTGTATTGATTAATCTTAGGCATTACATCTCGAGCAACTCTAAAATGGGGGTCTTGGTCTATTGCATGTGGAATTAAACAAGGTATTTTTTTGTTTTTTAGAATAGAAGGCAAGAATGCTGGAACCGCTTGCATAGATGTGTAAAAAATAGAGCCTAAATTTGTTTCATCTGTGAAGCCAAATGATGCTTTTGCAGTTGAAAACGTTATTTTTTTTGCTACCTTTATTGCTTCTTTGTACATCAGATCTGCATTTTTTGTGTCTACAAGAAATTTTGTTTTTTTTGGATTAAAGCCTAGAGCTATAACATCAAGCATATTTTCTTGAGTAAATCTTTCTGTATCCTCTAAAGTGAGGTTGTCTTTAAACAGAAACTTTTCTTCATCTGGAAATTGAAACCAGAGATCGACTTTAAACTTATCTTGTAGCCATTTTGTGAACATCCATGGAACTAAATGACCTAAGTGGGTATGGCTAGATGGAGCTCTGCCAGTATACAGAAAAAACTTGTTTCCTTTTTCATATTCATCCAAGAGCCAATTTAAGTCTCTATGTGAAAAAAATATTTTTCTTCTTAATAAATAATGTAAATTTCCTGTATGCTTTTCGATTCTTTTTAAAAGAGCATTGTCTATAGAAGAAGTTCCGAATTCTTTGATTAACCTGTTATAGTCAATATTGCCCTTAACTTCCCAAGGCGTAACTGTAAACTCTTTTTTCATATTTTGCTTAATTTTATCTTCTATAAAAAACTATCTTCTCACTGCAAAAAGAAAGATATTTAAATGAAGTCTTTTACTATCACATGATGTTTAAAAAGAGAGGTGAAAAAAGACAGTTATTACTTTCTCGACTTATTGCTATCTTAATACTTTTTGGTGTTTTTTTTATTGCTGAAGTTCAGGCACAAGAAGTGGAAACAGCTATTGATGTCACTTCTGTCATACTTGTCAATGCTGAGGATAGTGTTGATAGTTCTATTGCTTCAGCTATATTCAGGGATTTAGGGATACCTGTTCTTTATACTAAAAACAAAGAAATACCAAGAGAGGTTATTACAGAGCTTCAAACAGGGGTTTATAGAAATGTTAAAGATGTTATTCTTTTAGGAGGAGATTCTGTTATTTCTCTTAATGTTGAAGAGTCTTTAAATATGGCTGGAATTGTTGGTGAATTTGATGTTTTAAGAATCGGAGGGTTTACTGGAACTGATACTGCTTTAAATGCAATCAATTATTTTTATGGACCTGGTGTTGTTGATGGCGTAACATTAGTTAAACCCAATGCAGACATTCATTTATCAGCTCAGCTTTCTAAACCAATAGTACCTATAGGAAATGATTTGCCTGAAAATTTTTTTGAGATTTTAAACTCTACAGGGGTTAAGTATGTCAACATTATTGGACAATCAGAAGATTCTAGCTTAAAACAAAGATTAGCTGATTTAGACATCAAGATAAGTAAAGAGGTTTATGGTGAAGAAGTAGAAGATAAACTCCAAGATTCTTTAATGTACTTATTGCAACAAAATAATAAAATTTTACTAGTTGAAAAATTTATAATTCCTCCCGCTATGCAGGGCTCATTTTTAGTTTATTATGATGATGAAGATAATGATGGTATAGATGATAAATCTGGATTGGAATTAAGCGAGGCTTTTAGTTTAATTTATAAAGATTATAGAAGTTATGGTGTTGAGAATATTTATTTTTATAGTGATGACCAAAGAAGACTTGGTGAAATTGAAAATAACCTTTTAAAAAAGAACATTCCTTTTGAGGCTGTTTCTTATGAAGATTTTAATGATTTAATCCAAAATTCTTTGGAACTTAATAGAGATTTTGCAAAAGAAATAAATCAAAATTTTGTTGATAATAATGTTAGAATGCAGGAACAATTTGAAGAAAACAGGAAAGAATTTGAAAAACAACTTGCTCCTTTGATTGAACAAATTAAGATATTTTATAGCTTACAAGAGGATAATCTTTCTCCTCAGGCGCTTATAACTGGAGCTGAGGCACTTGACAGCACTAATGATTTGTTTGTTAGATGGAAATCAGCTCAAGTATTTATTAATGAGTATATGAATTAAATTATGTTTTAGTGAATCTTTCTCTGTCTCTTGTTTGGTATTTCTCCATGATTCTTTTCCATGCTTCACTTAGATTTATATCTTGAGAATTAGCCAAACAGCATAATGTAAATAATATATCTGCAATCTCTTCTCCCATTTCTCTTGTTTCTTCTGTGGACTTTTTTCTTTTTGGACCGTGCATATGATTTACTTCTCTAGCTAATTCACCTGTTTCTTCCATTAATCTTGCGAGAATTTCATGGGGCTGCCAATATTGTGGGCTATAATGGGATGTCCATTCATCAACTTGTTTTTGTATTTCTTTTAGATTCATTTTAATCCTAAAATTTCTTTAAAAATATTCCATGCTGATTCTTCCTTTTTTTCCTGGTAGGTTTCTCCTAACAAATAAGAGGATAATTTTTCATAGCCTTTTGCAGCTTCTGATTTTGGGTATAAATTTGTTACTAAATCCCGTTCAGATTGAGCTTTCTTAATAAATTCATCTTCTGGAATAATACCAATAACTGGAAATTCAAGCATAGACTCAATTTCTGGGATTGTCATGCAGTATTTATCCCTTTTTCGGTTTACAACAACTCCTGCTATTTCTTTTCCTAATTCCTGGGCAATTCTAATGCTTTTTAATGCATCAGTTACTGATGGCAATTCAGGGTTTAAAATAATCAAAGCTTCATCACAAGACTCTAATGCAGATAGAGATTCCTTACCTAGACCAGCTGCGCTATCAATTATAACAAAATCATAATCTTTTTTCAACGAAGAAATCTTATTTTTCAATTTGTCTGGATTTACATTTGATAAACTGCTTAGTGATATATTACCTGGGATTAATTTTAAGCCTGAACGATGAATGTACATTGCTTCTTCTATACGTATTTTATTACCAAGAACTTCGTGAATGCTTTTGGGGGTTACTGGATGACCTAAATAAATTCCAACATTAGGAGAAGTGAAATTTGCATCAACAAGAATTATGTTTTTACCTTTATTGTTTAAAGATAAAGCTAAGTTTATTGCAGTTGTTGTTTTTCCTATGCCCCCCTTTGAGCCAGAAATACAGATTGCTTTTCCCATGCTTTAGTTAAAACACGCAGGTTTTTAAAATTTGCTGGTTTTGTATTTTTTGACTTTTGGGGATATTTTATTGTTTGTTTAATACTTTTTTATTTAGATTAAAATTTACTTTCTATGAAACTAACAAATTCTTTTGTTTTTTCAAAATAACTATACAGCATTTCTATGTTTACATTAATAACTTCACCATTTTCTAAGATGACAATTAAAGTTACATTTTTCCTGAACTCTTCTTTTTTGCTGTAATTGGCGCGAT
>CAYIAV010000002.1:0-35623 GCA_964361505.1 Candidatus Woesearchaeota archaeon
GAAAAAGTTTATCCTATCAAAAGAACATGATAAAAAAGAATGCATACGAATTTATGAGATTAATGACTGATTTGCCTTCAAGTATAAAATCAATTTTATCAAGTCACGAACATATGAAAGTTGATTTGGAAGAAAAAACAATTAACAAAATCACATTCAGATTAGACAGCGCAATGAACAGAATCGCTTTAGGAATAGTCATAGCTGCATTAATAATAGCAGCAGCAATAACTCCAGTGAAAAGCGAAGGTATTTTAAACATCAGATATTTTTACATAGCTATAGCAGTTATTTTAGGAATGTATTTGATAAGGTCAATAACCAAAGAAAAGGAGGTATAAATTGATGAGGGAACTTTTCAGAAGAGGTCTTGCCAAACTAAGTTTTAGAAGACAAACAAGTAGAGGTAAAAAAATATCAAGAGCATTGCTCCATTTTGGCAAATCAGAATCAATTAGAATAAAAGATGCCTTGAAAAAAGAGACTAAAAGAGGGATAAAAAAAGCAATAGTGGCTGGAAAAAAAGAAGTAAGCGAAGTCAAAAAGACATTAGCAAAAAAATTATCTAAAAAAAAGTAATGACTTCTTAAAAAACAATAGATTTATAAATAAAGTAATCACTAGTGATTACAGGTGTATATTTTGGAATTAATACTAACCTATCATGCAAAAGTCAGAATGGCAGAAAAAGCAGTAAATACAGAACAAATCAGGGAAGTAATTAAAAAAGGTGCAAAAATAAAACAAACAGATGGCTTTTTAGCAAGATATGGCTGCATAAAAGTCGCCTACAAGATGATAAAAGAAAAATACATCATAAAAACAGTGATAATAGAATAAAATGGAAAAATGCTACATATGTGAAGAAGGAAGACTTGTAAGTAAAAAAGTAGATTTCAAAATGTATGGTAAGGCTATAGGAAAGTTCGACGCCTTAGCGTGTGATAAATGTAGTGAAATATTCTTTGACGAAAGTGCTTCAGAAAAAATAGATAAGGCAGTAAAAGAAAAAGGTTTATGGGGATTAGAAGCTACAACATCAGTAACACAAGCAGGAAATTCTCTGGCAATAAGAATACCGAAAAGGATAGCGAAGTTTCTAAACCTTAAAAAAGGCACACAGACAAGGATGCGCCCAGAAGAAAATAAGTTAATAGTGGAAAGTGTAGAAGAATAGCTATTTTTTATATTTACTAATGATCTCGAAAATCTTTTTGCCATCAACCTTTCCCCTATATTTCTTCATTAAAATCCCCATAATGGCATTTGGATTTAATTCTTTATTATAACTAATTATTTTTTTAATCTCTATCTCAATTTCTTTATCTGAAATTTTCTTAAAAGAGCTAAAATCAATAGTTTCTCCTTTAGAATGAGCAACTAATATATCAACAATTGCGTTTTTAGATATTTTGCCGTTATTTAAATTCTCTAAAACTTTTTCTAAGGATTCACTTTTAGGATCAATATTAAACCTGGTTTTAATCTCCTTAGGAATCTCCAATATAACATCAGCGATTACTTTTGGCTCTAAATTTTTATATTTTTTAGATAAACTATCTAAATCTAAATTATTCTCTAAAACTTCCTGAGCAACAGTTTTCCTTAAGTTAAATTTTTTCTCTAATTTTAAAATTTTCTCACTAATTAACTCAGACAAAACAATTTTCTTTAATTTATCTTTAGAAATTAAGATAGAAGGATGATCCGTTTCTGGATACATGCGTGACGCTCCAGGCATGGGTCTTAAAAACGAAGTAGTATTATCTACATTTACTTTTCTTACTTCTCCTTTCAATGGTTTCTCTTTTAATTGTCTTTCAATTTCCTTTTCAATAACAACAGGTATGCTTCTTAAATCTTGAAAGCCTTTTAATTCAATTCTCGGAAAATTCTTAATTGATAAATTAATATCTTCCCTAATAGTACCAATACCACGCAATACTTTTCCAGTTGATCTTAAAATCATACCAATTGTAGAAGCTACCTCCTTAGCATGTCCCTCATCTCGAATATCAGGAGTTGTAGCAATTTCTATTAAAGGAACCCCTAGTCTATCTAATCTATATGTAACAGAATCTTCATTTTCATTAATCTTCTTAGCAGCCTCTTCCTCCAAGCATATTGTGGCGATTCCAACTTTTCCTTGAGTAGTCTCAATAAAACCATCAATGGCTATTAACATTGTCCTTTGAAATCCTGAAACATTTGAACCATCAACAACAACTTTTCTCATTACATGAATTTCATCAACAACTTGGGCATTTAGCAATAAAGAAACTTCAAAAGCTGCATTTAATGCATCTTCATTAATTCCATGGATAGGTTCACAATCAAGATCTACCAAACAATCACAATCATTGTAAGATTCATAAATAAATTCTTTATTTTTACTCTGTTCAAACTTAGCAGCTTCATCAATTTTACCCATTTCGCCCATGGAAGCTCTTAATCTTCTTTTAACAATAAAGTCCGGCTCTTCTGTTTTATTTGTAATAACGGGACATGAACAAAATAATTTCTTCCCAAAGAGCTGTTGGTGAATCTCCAGACCGCATTTAAAATTTAATTTTTTATAATCCATTTTCTAGCACCCTCATTATTACAATCTAAAATGACTTTATCAAACCAAGGCCTCCAAGAAACCCTCCACTGTGAAATATTATCATTAAATTCTAAAATAACCCTATCAATTTTCTTTATTTTAAATCACCTTCTAAATATCTTTTAATAAATTTTTCCAAAACCACCCAAACTTCTTTTCTTTCCTTCTTTACTTTTGCTACAAAGTCTATCCATAAATCCCTATCGCCTTTTAAAGTTAGAACGTCTTTTTGCATAGTATTATAGTAATACTTTAATATTTATATAAGTTTCTATATCCAGTTAGTAATGATAGAAATTCAGGGCAATATCCATGAAGGCGGAGGCTCTATAGTCCGTTTATCTTGCGCTTTATCCGCTTTAACTCAAAAACCAGTAAAAATCACAAAAATAAGAGAAAATAGAGAGAGAAAAGGATTAATGGAGCAACATTATCAAAGTATAAAATCCTTAGCAAGATTGTGCAACGCAGAAACAAAAGGTGTTGAGTTAGGTAGCAGAGAATTAGAATTCATTCCTCATGAAATAACAAAAAAACAGTTAAATGTTGAAATAAGAACAGCAGGCAGTACTTGTTTAGTCTTGCAATCTTTAATGCTTCCCTCTTTGTTTCTAAAACATAATATGCAAATAAGAATTGAAGGTGGTGCAACTTTCAATGAAAAAGCTCCAAATATTTTCTATTTCACAGATGTTTTATTTCCAATTTTAAGGAAGTTAGGATTTAATTTAAATTTAGATGTAATAAAGCACGGCTTCTATCCAAGGGGAGGAGCAGACTTAATTTTCAGATCTAAACCATTTACTAAACTAAACAATCTTTATTTAGATATGCCCAGTGAACTAAATAAAATAACTGGTATTTCAGTTGCAACTTCAGAATTGAAAAAAGCAAAAGTAGCAGAGCGTCAATCTTTAAGTGCTGAAAAAATTTTATCAAATAATTTTGACTGTCCTGTAAATATTAGGATAATGTACGTAAATTCACTAAGCCCTAGCTCTGGAATATTGCTAAAAGCTCATTATCCTGATTACATTTTAGCTGGAGATGCTTTAGGTGCAAAAGGAAAATACAGTGAAAAGGTTGGAGAAGAAGCTGCAACAAATTTATTAAAGCAAATAATACCAAAAGCAACAGTAGACGAACATCTTGCTGATCAATTAATTCCTTATCTAGCATTAACAGAAGAATCAATAATAAAAGTCCCAAGAATAACAGACCATCTAAAGACAAATATTCATATAGTTGAAAAATTTATAAATTGTAAAATTAAAGTAAAGGGAAAGATAATTGAAATAAAAAAGATTTAAATATTTGTTGAATATATAAAAACTATGATACTTAGACCATGTTCTTATGATCTTGCAACAGCAGTTAGAAGGCTTGAAGAAGATCCAAGAATTGCATTTGAATTGACAAGAAGAACAGTCCCTCTCCCAGGAGAAGCAAATCATGAAGATTGGCCAGTAATAACTACATTAGATATGTGGGGTCCAAAAAGAAGCTATGCCGAACAAAATCCAAAGGGAGATGGTTACAAAGGACCAATATGGAAAAGTGATGTTAGATTATCTTCAAGGTTTAGAACAGTTGATAAAATTTTTGACCATATAATAGATCATACTCTAGGAATGCCACATTATGGGGACATAGGGGATGTGGATGGAGAGTTAATATTAAGATATGACTTTCCAGTAGACCTACAACCAGATAATCAACCAGCACCTGCACCACACATAGTATACCTTAAACTTAGTGAAAGGAAAGGTCGTCATAGTAGAAATTTTGGAAGCATTGGAGATTTAAGAAATAAAATACTTATAACCCCTGAGCTTTACCTTCCTTTTTATCAAACATCACCTGAAGAAATTGCACTTGCAAGAGCTGAATTAGCAAAAACATAATTCTAATGACACTCCAAGAAATAGCTGAAGACATTAAAGGAAAAAGAAGCTTATCAGACATTGATGATGATTTTCTAAAAGCTAGAATATTAGAAAAGATAGACAAATACAAAATAGATATTAATGAGGATTTTAAAAAATTAAAAAGAAAAGATCGTTATCAGCAGTTCTTCAAGGAAGTAAGGAAACAATTAAGAAAAGTTTACGGAGTTTATCGCGAATTGGCAGAACCCAGGCCAAAATCAGCTTACAAAGAAATTCTTAAAAAAATCGGAAATTTTAGCTCTTTACTAGACATAGGCTGTGGAAAATCTCCTTTAGAATACATTGAAATATTCGGAAAAGACAAAACATATTACTCATGTGATATTTCTAAAGAGTGTATAGAAGAAATTGATTCCTACAAGAAAAAAAATAAAGTCAGAGGCAAAACTTTCATGTTTAATGCATATGACAATTATAAGGAAAATTTGCCTAAAGCAGATGTAACATTTCTATTTAGAGTTTTAGAAAGCTTGGAAACATTAAAAAAAGGTTCAAGTGAGAAATTGTTTAAAAACTTAAATTCTAAAACAATCTTAGTTAGTTTCTCAAAAATAGCATTAGGTCATAATGAAGAAATAAAGAAAAAGGGAAGGTCTTGGTTTAGAAGAATGCTAAGTAGAAACAATTACACATTTGAGGACTTTGATATAGAAGATGAAATATTCTTCTTAATTAAAACCAAATAAAAACCTTTAAAAGAACTTTTAATCTCATCTAAATTAAGCCGCGATCGCATAACCTGGTATTGCGCAGATTAACAGCGTAGGATTGCTAAGGTTATAAGCAACCACAGAGATCCTGTTTCCTCACGGATATCTGGGTTCAAAGCACTCTCATGAGAAACGCTGTAAAGCTTTGTGTGAGTGGGAGAGTCCCAGTCGCGGCGATTTTTAAAAAATGGAATATCACAAACCAGTAGAATTCAAGCATTATCCCGCAACAAGCGAGAGAGGAGAAGCAAAATTAACAATCGCAGTAGGTCCAGTAATAATAGAACAAGGTAAAGTCCTGCTAGACAAACATGGAGAAGATAAATTCTGGAAATTCCCAGGAGGAAAGTACATTGATACTTTTAGCTTCATTGATAACGCAAGAAGAGAAGCAAAAGAAGAGCTTGGAATTGAGATAAGGATTTTGGGTGAACCATTCATCTACCAGTTTGAAAGAAATCATGATGGCATTCCAGAATATGTTATACTAGTGCATTATTACGCAAAGAGAATGGTAATAGAAAAAATAAAACCTGGAAGAGATGTAAGGGAATATGAATGGTTTGAGATAGAAAATCTACCAGAAAATTGCGCACCAAATATAGCACCAGCAGTCAGGCACTTCAAAAAAGTACTAAAAGGTAAATGAAAGAAATTCTCACAAAAGACAACAGCATAACTTTTTTCAACAAAGAATTTAAAGAAAACCTACATCCGGAATCGGGTGCAATAGCAAGCGTTTACAATAGATACATTAACCATTTAAAATTAAAAAATAACATAAAAGTTCTAGATATTGGTTTTGGTATAGGCTACATTTCTTTAATAATTTTAAGCAAAGTAAATGCAGATATTACAGCACTAGAAAAAAACAAAGAATACACAGAAGTGATGAAAAACTTAAATTTGCCAGATACTCTAAACGAATATCACAAAAAATTAAAAAGAATAAATATTATCATAGGAGATGCAAATAAAACTATAAAAAAAGTAAATAAGAATTTTGATTTAATAATATTAGATGGTTTTTCTCCAATAAAAAATAAAGAATTATACTCAATTAATTTCTTAAAAGAATTAAAAAAGAGAATGAATAAAGATTCAACATTAATAACATATTCCAGCAATCCCTTAGTAAGGCATAATTTAATGGAAGCAGGATTTAAATTGAAAAAATACAGAATCAGCAAATATGAAGAAGGCACAATAGCCTCTTTTACTGAAGGAAACCTAACAGAAAAAGATAAAAAATTAATAAGAGCCTTCAACTTACCTATACAAAATTCCGGTAAAGAAGTTAATCTGGTCTAGTCTATAAAAGATAAACACAATTAGTAACACCAAAGCCAATAACATCACTGCTAATATCATGCTGGCATAAAAGTTCATTACAGCCCATCTCTTATGCTCTCTAGTGGCTTTCAAATTTTTCAATTGTAATTCTTCACTAAAGGAAATTCTATATTTCTCTCCATCAGAATCAGTTTTATATAGCTTGCCACCCTCTTCAAAATACTTAATGTCGGCCATATCAGGCTTAAATTTAGATTGTTTATAAATATTATTATTATAAAGTGGTTATTATAGAGAATAATAATCATTAATAAGGCTTATTAAGACTTTTAATCAAATCGATGTATGGTACTAGAGTTTTTAATAGCGTTCCTTGGATTTATAGCAGGTTTTTTTCTAAATAGGGTTGTAAAAGAAGAATTAGGACCTGGAAAAAAGTATTTTGCATTTCTCTCAATAATACTTCTCATTTCCATAATAATATTAAATATAGTGCCAATATTTGATATAGTAATAGGCATAATAATAGGTGTAATATTAAGCTGTCTAATAAGTAATATATATTTTTATCTTGGAATCTCTGCATCAGTCTCTGTATTATCAAATAATAACATAGCATTATTATCAGCATTAATTTTTATTTTTGGATTATCTTATTCAGCTTTAAACTATAAAATAATAAATAAAAAATTTTTGTTAAAAAGTTTAATATTTTTCTTTATCCCTTTTCTTTTATTATTGATAAACATATTTCCGGGATTTTACACAAATTTTTCAGGAATAAGCATAGGTGGTTTAATAGTTGCTATAACAAAAATCCAAAAAACTACATCTTTTCTAAAATTCTGATTCTTTCATTAATGTCCGGATGTGTGCTAAACAAGCCATTAACTTTGCCTTTAAAGTTTCTTAATGGATTTTCAATGAACAAATGTGCAGTTGCTTTATTTGCAGCTTCTACTAATGGTTCTTTGTCATCTCTTATTGCTTTCAAAGCATTTGCTAAACTCTTAGGATTTCTATAAAGTAATGCGCCATCTGCATCAGCTAAAAATTCACGCTTTCTGCTTATTGACAGTTTAATTAGTTGCGCTATCAATGGAGTAAGTATAGCCAAAACTATGCCAATAAGTACAACCACAATTACAATAGTACCTCCTTTGATATCATCTTTTCTCTTTCCATAAATAAAACTTCTTAAGAATAAATCACTGAGTAAAGCAACAACTCCAACTAAAACAACAACAAGCATCATCATTCTTATGTCATAATTCCTTATGTGCGCCATCTCATGAGCTATAACTGCTTCAAGCTCATCCCTTTTTAATCTTTGAATAGCTCCAGTTGTTACAGTCACAGCAGCATGTTCAGGATCTCTTCCGGTCGCAAATGCATTTATTGCACTATCATCTATGACATAAATTTTAGGTGTAGGGATTCCAGCGGCAATAGCAAGTCCTTCAACAGAATTGACTAAATGAGGATATTTCTTCTTATCTGCAATAATAGCATGGCTCATGCTTAATATCATTTTATCGCCAGAATAGAAGCTTACTAAAGTCATTATAACAGAGAGTATTATTGCAAATGACAATCCAATAAAAACATTCCCAATATAAGCCCCTAAAGCATATCCCAAAATTCCAATAATGACAAAAAATAAAACAATTAAAAGAATTGATTTTCTTTTGTTTGAAGAGATATGATCATATAGCATCATCTAAAATTCAACTTTGACTGATTTTTTTTCAGATTCCTCAGTCTTAAAAAATTCTCTTTCCTTAAAATTAAGTATACCTGCAATAACACTGCTTGGAAATTGTTGTATTCCATTATTTAACGCCATTACATTATCATTATAAAACTGTCTTGCATATGCTATTTTACTCTCTGTCCCTGAAAGCTCTTCCTGCAGCATCTTGAAATTTTCAGAAGCTTGCAGTTTTGGATAATCCTCAGCCACAGCAAATATAGTCTTGAAAGCATTGCTGATAGCATCAGACGCTTTTGCTTTTTCACTCATTGAGCCAGAAACAAGGTTAGCTCTCATTTTAGTTACTTCAGTTAAAACGCCTTTCTCATGTTTCATATAGCCCTTGACTGTTGCAATTAAATTTGGTATCAGCTCATATCTCCTCTTTAGCTGCACATCTATCTGGCTCCATGCATTATCTACTCTATTTCTTAAGCTTATGAGTCTGTTAAAAGTAAAAACAATATAGAGAACTATAACTACCGCAATTCCTATGATTATCCACAAAGCCAGTATCATAAAAAGTCTATTATAATAGATTATATAAACATTTGCCTAAGCTTATATTTAAGGAGCAAGGCTTTAAAGTTTTTCTGTTATAGCTAGGATATGGCAAAAAATAATTCATTCAATCTAACATTCACAGGAGCCAGAATAGAAGACAAAATAATTGGAAGCATGTGCTTTACAGGCAGTGGGTATTATGGTTGTAAATTAGATGGAATAATTGTAGCTGCACATATTGATTCAGAAAAAAAAGAAGTAGTCCCAAATTTTGAAAGATACCTAAAAAGGGAATGGGCACCGGATGGTTATAGATTAGATGATGTACCTAAGGGAAATGGTGAGAGGCAAAGATTGATAGAACTGTTAATTGGAAAAATACCAAAAAGAAAAATAGTAGATGCCTTGAAAAAACGAAGAGCTCTGGATAGAAAATTTAAGAGATATTATTTGGATATGTTGTTTTTGGATGAGAGACTAATAAAGGCTGTTAAA
This sequence comes from Candidatus Woesearchaeota archaeon, assembly GCA_964361505.1. Classification (GTDB taxonomy): domain Archaea; phylum Nanobdellota; class Nanobdellia; order SCGC-AAA011-G17; family GW2011-AR20; genus JACQNJ01. Next base: position 9,310 of record CAYIAV010000002.1, read on the forward strand.
GAATTAAAAGCATACCATCTGTTAGAAGACAGGCAGCAACCAAATTTAGAAGATCTAAAAAGGTACAACGGGAATCTAGGAAGACTAGGCCATTATTCTACATGGATTAGTGGAAGCAGAAAATCCAGAAGGTCAGAAGAGTAAAACATGGCATTATTTTTGATTGGCTTAGGACTGGATAAAGATGATATTTCTTTAAAAGCAATTAATATACTGAAAACATGCAATAAAATTTACTTAGAACTATACACTTCTATTGGGGTTTCAAAAGAGTATTTAGAAAAATTATTAAAAAAAGATATAGAATCAAAAGACAGGATATTCTTTGAGAATAAAAGTAAAAAAATAATTCTAGAAGCAAAGAAAGAGAATGTAGCTCTGTTAATTCAAGGAGATTGTTTAAGCGCAACAACGCACATATCAATACTGCAAGAAGCAATGGAAAGTAATGTAAAAACAGAAATAGTTCATGGAATTTCAATATTCACGGCAATAAGTGAAACAGGACTAAGTTTGTACAATTTTGGAAAAACAACAAGCATTCCATTTGATTATAAAAACATAAAAACACCATATGAAGCAGTAAATTCTAACTTAGAAAAAAACATGCACACTTTAGTTCTGCTAGACTTAAATCCGAAAGAAAACAAATTCTTAACTGCAAGTGAAGGGTTAAAGTATTTAGTATCTCTTGGCTTGGATGATAAAAAAGAAGCAATTATATGTTCAAAACTAGGAACAAAAGGTAAAGAAATAAAAAAAGGTAAAATAAAAGATTTAATAAAGATAAAGCTTAAAGAATTCCCTCAATGTATAATAATTCCAGGAAAAATGCATTTTATGGAAGAGGAATATACTAGGATATGGAAGATATAAGGATAAAAAGATTAAATGAAGAAAATTTTGACAGCTTCTTTTTATTAATTAAATCGCTCGCGGAATATGAAAAGCTTGCTGCTCCAGATGCAAACGCAAAAACAAGGCTCAAAAGAGACGGATTATCAGGTAATCAAAGATATAGTGCTTATCTAGGAATGCTAGAAAAAAAACCAGTAGGTTATATGATTCTGTTTGATACGTATTCGTCTTTTCTCGCGTTGCCAACACTATACTTAGAAGATTTTTTCGTCCTAGAAGAATTCAGAGGAAAGGGAATAGGACAAAAAATGTTTGATTTTTGTGTATCACTTGCAAGACAAGGAGAATATGGAAGATTAGAATGGTGTGTTTTAGACTGGAACAAGCCAATGATAGGGTTTTCACAAAAAAATGGTGCCCAAAAATTACCATGGAATCACTTTGCATTAAACAAAGAACAAATTAAAAGATACAAGGAATTGGAGTAATAAATAATAAAAGGATAAAATATGACAACATTAATAGCTTGCTTATCAACTGGAAAAGGAACTTGGGGTCATGTGTCTAGATTAATTCAGGATGGAAAATTTGATCATATCATTCTAATAACAAATGAGTATGGAAAAGAAAACTTCCAAAAAAGTGAAAATACAGAATTAATAGCAATAAAGCTAGAACAGGGTATGAAAGAATTAAGAGATGAAATGTATAGAACCATTAAAGAGAGAATAAAATCCGATGAAACAGAAGTTGCTTTAAACCTAGCCTCTGGCACAGGGAAGGAACACATGGCCTTATTATCTGCTTTATTAAAACTAGGCATTGGAATAAGATTAATGGCTTTAACAAAAGAAGGCATTGAAGAAATCTAAACATTTATATCTTTTCTTTACTTTATTAAACTATGCCAAGTCTATTTGACGATGTTTTAAAAAATTCAGAATCCTTATTCATAAATGAAATAGCACTAGATCCTAATTTTATCCCTCCAATCTTAGAATATCGAGAGAACCAGCAAAAATGCATAGCAGAAACAATAAAACCATTATTTATGAAAAGAAACGGTAAAAACTTAATAATTCACGGAGCTCCTGGTATAGGAAAAACATTAGCAGCTCGTTATGTCTTAAAAGAATTACAGGAAGAAACAGATGAAATTTACACAATTTATATCAATTGTTGGAAATCCCCGACAGCATATAAAGTAGTGCTTGAATTATGTGAGCTATTAGAATATAAGTTTACACATAACAAAACAACAGAAGACTTGTTAAAAAAAGTCACTTCCATTTTAAATAAAAAATCAGTAGTTATTTGCTTTGATGAGGTGGATAAATTAGATAGCACTGGCATTATCTATAATCTCTTAGAAGATATTTACAGGAAAACAATAATCCTAATAGTAAATGATAGATCATGGCTAATAAAACTTGATTCAAGAATAAGATCAAGATTAGCCACAGAAACTTTAGAGTTCAAGCAATACAACAAAGATGAAATGTTTGGAATATTAAAAAAGAGAACAGAATTCGCATTCACTCCAAATGCATGTTCACAAGAGGCTCTTAATATAATCTCAAAAAAAGCATTTGAATCTGGAGATGTAAGGATAGGAATTTACCTTTTAAAAGAGTCAGGTTTAATCGCCGAATCAGAATTATCCAAAAAAATCTTAGAAAAACATGCTCTTACTGCAATAGAAAAGACAGATTTCACTATAAAAAGTCCTAAAAACCTTAAAGAAGAAGATTCTTCTTTATTAGAGTTCATAAAGAAAAATCCAGATTTACCTTCTTCAAAGCTGCATGAATTATATGATTCTTCTATTTCCTACAGAACCTTTAGAAGACAACTAGAAAAGCTAGAAAAAGCAAAATTAATTGAGTTAGATCTAACTTCTCAAGGTGTTCATGGTAAAACGACCATAGTAAAGTTTAAACAGAAAAAAACATTAGACAGATTTTGATAAATTCTAGCTAATTAAGCCCTATAACGTCAAAGTAGGGGTTTAATAATAAAAATAGATACTAAAATATGTATATCCAACTCAGTGGTCCACACGACAACCTTGCGCGCCAGCCTTTTAAGCAAAAATTAATTCTAAGAATCATGAGGTGGTCGAAATGAACAAACTAAACTTATACCCTAAGCTAAGGAACACATGGAATACCGCTGATTTCATAACAGAAAAGTCATTCACAATACCAAAAAAGTATAACAAGCGCATTGAAGAAGTTTTCAGCAAACAACTAAGAAATTTAACAACAAAGGAATTCGAGAAAAGAACTTTCAGCATCATAAAGGAGGTGAACTAAAATGGAATTTTACACAAGAGATGATTTGTTTGAATTGATGGAAAACGATGAGATATCAGATGAAGAAGAAGGATTTATGATGGGTTTCCTACATGCCTTCAAAAAGCAGCGTTAACTCCTTTTTTCTTTTTTATCATAAGGATCATAGTTCCACCAAAAAAAGTTATCGTGAACACTTCTAATAGTAAACTTACCTCCAGGAGTCTCATAAGATCCTTGAACAATCTCATCAATTTCTCTATAAAATCCAACAGCATGTCCATCAACAACATCTTTATTATACAATTTCTCCATATTTTCATAATGTTCTGTTAGTTTTTCAAGCATAGATTTAGACATAAGAATAAACATACAAGAAACCTTAAAAAGATATCAAAAACAATTTAAACTTCAATTAAAAACAAAGACTATGAAAATATTAGCATTCTCTGATTTGCATGGTGACAAAAAAGCTTTATCTGCATTAATCAAAGTTAGTAATTCTAAAAATCCGGATATAATCATATGCGCCGGAGATACATCAAATAATAAAACAAGTGTAAAAGAAGTTATAAAAGAACTAAAAAAAACTAGAAAGCCAATTTTAATAGTGCACGGCAATCATGAAACTTCTCAGGAGATAAAGTCAGATAAACAAGTAACAAATTTGCACAAAAAGTTAATAAAAATAGAAAATTACCATTTCCTAGGATTTGGAGGGGGAGGTTTCTCAAAAAGAGACCCAGAATTTGAAAGATTCTCAAAAAACACCAAAAAAGAAAATTTAATTTTAATAACCCATGCCCCGCCATACAAAACATCTTTAGATATCTTGCCAATGGGTCACGTTGGTTCTATTTCAATAAAGAGGTTCATAGAAAAAAACAAACCAATTCTAGCAATCTGTGGTCATCTTCATGAAAATGAAGGAAAATCTGAAAAAATCAGTAAAACATTAATAATAAACCCTGGAATAAAAGGAAAAATAATAAAAATATAGAAAAAAGAGAAGAGATTATCTTCTCTTCTTAGACGTAGAAGCCTTTCTTCTTGTAGTAGACTTCTTTGCAGTTGACTTTCTTTTTGCTGCCATTTTTTCACCTCTTTAATCCCATAAGGTTTTTATGAGCGAAATGTATAGAACTAAAAACTGAAATTTGGATATTAGCTCTTGAATTTTTTAAATTCATATCACTCAAATAGCAAAGCTTGTTTAAATATTTTTCTATTAACCAAAAAATTTTTTGTAGTTGCCAAAAAAGATTTTCTCCAATTTATCTTTTTCAATATGTTTTATAGAAGAAATAATTTTAATTGTTTCATCAACGAGAAAAGGTTCATTTCTTTTACCAACATCTGCGCTCAAAAATGGGGAATCTGTTTCAGTCAGTAGTTGTGAAGCATTAACTTCTTCAACAATCTTTTGGAAGTGCTTGCTTCTTTTAACGATGCAAGGAATAGAAATCATCCAGTTATTTTTTTCAATTTTCCTTACAAGATCAAACTTTCCTTGAAAACAATGAAAAACAACCTTCTTAACATCAAGTTTCTCAAAAAGTTCGACACACTTTTTTTCAGCGCTTCTCGAATGCACAATGAATGGTTTGTTTAAATAATTTAATTCATTAATCATCTTAGTAAGGACTCTTATCTGTCTGTCTTTATTTCTACTATCCTTAAAATCTAATCCAATCTCTCCTATAGCAACTATATCTTTACTATGTCTCTTAATAAATTCTATTTCATCATCAATATCTTTTATACTCATATCCAATGCATCTAAGGGATAAATGCCTAAACTCGCCTTGATATTTTTAAATTTCTTGGACAATTTCAAAACTTCTAAATTGCTTTTATGATTAATTCCCGCAGTAACAGCAATCATGTTCTTAGTCCTTTTAATTACTTCTTCCAAATCTTTAGAAAACAATTCATGATCCAAATGGCAATGAATATCAACTAACATTTTAACTAAAAATAAACCTAAACAGCTTCATCAGCCAAGGTGATAAATTAATAATCAATAGTAAAAGAAGAAAAATAGTAATAACCTTCCAAGTTTTCATTGCCTTTTCTTTATTTATAAAAGTCATCATGCCCAAAAAAAACATCCTTCCTCCATCAACAGGTCCTAAAGGTAATAAATTGAATAATCCGACACCAAAGCTAATAACCCAAATCCAAAAAAATAATTGTCTTAGCCAAAAGATAAAACCTAAAAATGTTTTGCCATAATTATCAACCGCTTCTTTGCTGTATTCAATACTCAAGGGGGAAATTCCTGCTCCCAAATAACCTATGCCTTCACGTGATTTCAAAAATTCTTTAGGCTGCTCTCCTAAAACAACTTTGCTTGCTCCCTTGTCAGTTTGTAAAATAATCTCCTGTCCAGGCTTTTTATTAGAAAGTTCATCAAAAAATTCCTCAACAGTTCCAACTTTTGCATCATCAACCTTAGTGATATTTTCACCTAGCTTAATGCCAGATATATCCAAAGGTCCTTTCTCTACAACATGAGAGATAATAACCCCCCTCTCCTCTAAAAGGGATTCAGTAAAAGGACTTACAAAAATCAAGAGCAATATAACAAGTATAGCTAAAAGCACATTAGAGAAACTTCCTGCAGCAAGAATAGACAACTGCGCTTTAACACTAGATTTACCCATCTTCTTCTCATCAGGTTCTACAAAAGCAGCAGGTATGGGTCCTAAAAAAGCAAATCCTGAACTCTTGATCTTAACGTTGTAAACTCTCGCAATAACACCATGGGAAAATTCATGAACGATTGCAATAATAAACAAGCTGATAATCCAATGCAAAAAACTCAAAGTTGGCAAACCTGGTGCAATTTTAATTCCAGGCAAAACAGGGGCTAATGCAGGTAAAGAATCAGGAATAAACAACAAATCAAATGTAGCTTTGATAAGAATGACAAACATAGCAATCATACCAAAAAATCCAATAAAAATTCCGATATAAGCTAAAAATTTAAGTAATTTGGGATGTTTCTTAGCAGTTCGGTCCATCCATTCAAGTCCTAAGTTAGTCTTGTATAAAGCAAATATTTTCCCTTGAATCTCAAATTTATGTTTATGCGTAAAATAGAACAGAGCAATTAAAGCTAAAAATACAAGTAACAATATCAAATCTAAATTCATTAACAAAGAAAAAGAACACCCCTATTTATTTCTTTCTAACCGGCCTTAACGCAGCGCCATTACATTTTCTGCATTTAACCTTGCCAGCCAATACATGAACAGGTTTAGCTCTTATTTTAGACTTGCATTTTCTGCAGACATAAATATTAACTTGTAATCTATTGAGTGCTTCTTGAAATTTTGCCATTTTACTTTATCTGCTTCATAATCTTGCTGCCTATAACATCCCAATAAATAACCTGAGCCCCTTCTCTTATATTCCCTTTAATATCCTCTGGTATTTTAAGATCAAATGTCTCAAAAGTTTCCATATCCATGACATTTGCAGTTTCTCCATGAATTGACAATATTTGTGCAGCTTTTTTTTCTATAATCGGAACAACCATCTTATCATGTCCTGGTAAAACAATCACTTTCTTTTGTCCATCAACAATACCAATTGCTTCTATCCTGCATTTAGCATGACCATGTTTTCCAGTTTTAGAAGTTTGTATGCTTTTAATAATACATGCAATATTGTCTATTATGCAATAATTACCTACCTTTAAGCCACTTACATTGATTACTTTCTGCTCCATTAATTATCAAGGCATTAGAGAAATTTATAAACGTTGTGGTAAAATCAGAACTTCCGAAAGTGAAAAAGTGGGCTCTTTTTTTAAAATCTCTTTAAAGTTTTTTTAATATTTTTCTTAGTTTTCTCTGCAACTTTTGGTTTAGGAGCTTTTTTTACTATTTTTCTAGAAGTTTTTATCTTCACTTCTTTTACTACATCAAACTCTTTAGGAGTTTCAATTTTCTCCTCCTTATAAGTAACTTCTTTATCCTTTAAAGAATTTACATTAGTATTAATTTCCTTTAAAGCATCTTCTAAGACGTTCAATTTCATATTAATAGTAAACAATTGTTTAGAAAGTACAGCAATTGCAATCCAAAGTTGGGCATTTCCTTGATTTTTAGCAGTGCTATAAGCGATTTTATGCATAGTTGTTTCTCTAACTTGAGCCTCAAGATGTTCTCTCAAAGCAGGGTCAACTTTATTTCTCCAATCAGCCATTTTCACTTTCCTCCTAAAAGCGACAATTAAAGAAGCCTTAAATATTTTTCTATTGGCAAGTAATTACAAAAAAAAGCATATTTTTAAAAAATGGCAAAAAAACACCCTAAATATGATTAAAAAAGGAGATTTTATAGAATTGAATTTTACTGCAAGAATCACCGATTCAAATAAAGTTTTTGATACAACAAAAAAAGAGATAGCAGAACAAAACCATTTCCATGAAAATCATGATTATAATCCGATAGTAATTTGCGTTGGTCATAATGATGTAATTCAAGGCCTAGACGAGCAATTAATAGGAAAAGAGCTCAAAAAATACATTTTCAATATCCCAACAGAAAAAGGATTTGGAAAAAAACATCATGAATTAATCAAATTAGTTCCTTCTTCTTTATTCGCAAAACAAAACATAAAACCTATTCCAGGTTTACAAATCAACTTAAACGATATGATCGGCACAATAAGATCAGTAAGTGGTGGTAGAACTGTAATAGACTTTAATCATCCTTTAGCAGGTAAAGACTTAAGTTATGAAGTAGAAATTTTAAGAGAAGTCAAAGATACAAAAGAAAGAGTTAAAAGTATAATATCACAAATCACAAAGAAATCTGAAATAACAATAACAAATAATGAAGTAGAGATTAAATCAAATATTGGAAAAGATTTTCAAGAAAAAATAAAAGAGGAGATAAAAGCAAGAATTCCAGAAATAAAAGAGATAAAATTCTCAAAAGAAGAGAATGCAATATAATTTCTTAAATATAATCACTAAAGAATAAATAAATTTATATATGTACATCAAATAAGCATCATTATGGATTCAATCATAAGAACTGTTTCTAGAACTGAAAGAGAGAGACCATTAAAATCAGAAATCAGGAAAACATCTCCAATAGATGAAGAACTAGAACAATTATTGGCTGCGCAAAGAGCAAAGATAAAAGTAATAGGTGTTGGCGGAGGCGGAGGTAACACAATCTCAAGAATCTCTGAAATAGGAATAACAGGAGTAGAAACAATAGCAACAAACACAGATGCCCAAGATCTTTTATATGCAAACGCAGATGTAAAAATTCTTCTTGGAAAGCAGGTTAGCAAGGGAATGGGTGCAGGTTCTCTTCCTCAGGTGGGAGAAGAAGCTGCCAGAGAAAGTGAAGCTGAAGTAAAGCAGGCAATTCATGGCTCAGATATGATATTTATTACTTGTGGTTTAGGTGGGGGTACAGGAACAGGTGCATCTCCAGTTATAGCTGATATTGCAAAAAAAAGCGGTGCATTAACAGTAGCTGTAGTAACAATTCCTTTTTCTATGGAAGGAAGAAGAAGATTAGACAATGCATTATTAGGTCTGGACAAGTTAGAGCAAGCAGTAGATACTTTAATTGTTATACCCAATGATAAATTATTAGAACTAGCTCCTGACCTGCCATTACAAACAGCATTCAAAGTAGCAGATGAAATTCTCACTAATGCCGTAAAAGGAATCGCAGAACTAGTTACAAAAGCAGGTCTAGTCAATCTAGATTTTGCAGATATAAAATCAGTAATGGGAAAAGGAGGAGTAGCAATGATTGGAGTTGGTGAATCAGATACTGAACGAAGAGCAGTAGAAGCAGTAGAAAAAGCAATTTCCAATCCATTACTTGATGTCGACATCACAGGAGCAAATGGAGCATTAATCAATGTATCTGGAGGTCCAGACATGACATTGAACGAAGCCCGAGAAGTAGTGCAGAGAGTATCAGAACGCCTAGATGAGGATGCAAAAATCATATGGGGTGCGCAAATTTCAGAAGACCTTGAACACACAGTAAGAACAATGCTCATAGTAACAGGCGTTCATTCTCCTCAAATCTTTGGAAGCACAAGAAAAACAATATCAGAAAAGAAGAATAAAGAAATGGAACAAGAGCTAGGTATTGATTTTATGGATTAAAACACCTTATGGTAATCTTTATAAACCTGATTTTCTCAAAAATTTTATGTCTCTATGGGAAAAATTCAAGCTGTTCATAATTGAATCAAAAAGGGTTTTTAGATCAACAAAGAAGCCATCAAAAGAAGAATATCTCGCTATAGTCAAGGTATCAGGCATAGGTGTGCTTATCATAGGATTCCTAGGATTCCTAATCCATATGATATCATCACTAATACATTAAAATGGCAATATTTGCTATAAGAACAACGGCAAACAGAGAAGACCAAGTATTGGATTTTGTTAGCTCAAATGCTAAAAAAAAGTCTCTAAACGTATATTCCTTAATCCATCCTCATGGTATGCGTGGTTATATCTTCATAGAAGCAGATAACAAGCAGGACGCTGAAAATGCCACATTAGGAGTTCCTTATGCCAAAGGAATCCTTCAAAGTCCTATAACCTACAAAGAGATAGAGCATATGTTAGAGCAGGCAAAAACGCAGACAAATATTATTAAAAATGATATTGTCGAAATAATATCGGGTCCATTCAAAAGAGAAAAGGCAAAAGTAGTAAGAGTTGACAAACAGAAAGAAGAAGTCATTGTTGAATTACTAGAATCTGCAGTTCCAATACCAATGACAATAAAACTTGATTCTGTTAAAGTTATAAGAAGAGAAGGTGAAGAACAGAAAGAAGAATAAGATGGGAACAGAAAGATTAGAATTACTTGTTGAAGGCGGAAAAGCTGCTGCCGATCAAAATACAGCGCAGAAGCTGGGTCCTCTGGGTATCTTACAGAATGTTATAAAGTCAGTAAATGATAAAACAGCTTCATTTGCAGGCATGAAAGTTCCAGTAAAGGTTTCTATTGACACAACAACAAAGGAGTTTACAATATCCATAGGTACACCTCCAATAGCTGAACTAATAAAAAAAGAGTTAAATGTACAAAAAGGTTCAGGCACTCCAGATAAACAAAAGATAGGAAATCTCTCAATAGAGTCAATAATAAAGATTGCAAAAATGAAAAGAGATTCTATGCACGCTAATACATTAAAGTCTGCAGTAAAATCAACAGCAGGCTCAGCAAATTCATTAGGTGTTTTAATAGAAGGCAAACAAGCAAAAGAAATATGTGAAATGATAGATAAAGGAATCTTTGATAAGCAGATTGAAGAAGAAATAACAGTAGCTCCTGAAAATAAAAAGCAAGTTCTCAAAGCTCAGTTGGATGAATACAACCAAATGATGAAGAAAGAACTAGAGAAGATGAAAGCGGCTGCAACTGCCCAGGAAAAACCAAAAGCAGCAGAAGAAAAAGCAGCAGCTCCAGCAGAAGAAAAAGCAGCAACTGCTAAACCTGCAAAAGAAGAAAAAAAGCCAGGAAAGAAGTAGATTTCTTTCAATAAATTTATAAAACAAGTAATATAAACAAAATAGGGGCTTACTTCCATTGCCGGTATGGGACTTCAAAAAGAAGCATAAAGCTATAGGCTAATGGTTAGGCTCACAGGTTTGGGTCTAAAAGAGCAAAAAACCTGTTGATCCAGGTTCGAATCCTGGTAGCCCCACTCCAAAAGATTTAAAAAACAAAGGGATTAGGTTCTATAAAAATGGCAAAACACAAAGTAGGAACAGCAGGACGTTTCGGACCAAGATATGGAAGAAAAATTCGACATATAGTTTCAGAAATTGAAAAAAAATTGCGCTCTTGGCACAAATGCCCTTACTGCAAAAAATTAAGAGTTAAAAGAATTTCATCTGGCATATGGGAGTGCAGAACATGTAATACAAAATTTACAGGAAAAGCATATACACTATGAAAATGGTTACGCATAAATGTTTTGTTTGTGATAAGACAGTAAAGCAAGACTATACTAAGAAAAAAATCAGATGTCCTTATTGCGGTTCTAAGATTCTATACAAACCTAGAATAATATCCAGAAAAGTAAAAGCTATCTAACATGGAAGATCAAAACCAGCAAATTCAGAAGCTTCAGCAATTGGAGCAAAATCTTCAATCCTTAATGATGCAACGCCAATCATTCCAATCCCAATTTCTCGATACGGAAAATGCATTAAAAGAAATGCAAGTTCCTCAAAAAGAGGTATACAAAATTATGGGAACAATAATGATAAATATTTCTCAAGAAGAAATAAAAAAGGAATTAGAAGAAAAAAAAGAGATTCTTGATTTAAGAATCAAAAGCATTGAAAAACAGGAAGATATTTTAAGGAAGGAATCAGAAAAAATAAAAAAAGAGGTACTGGAAAAATTAAAGCAGTAAAATGATCAAAGATGAAATTAGTGATATTATCATGATACTCCGATCAATAAGGGAAGACAACAGCGTTCCAAAAAATGTAAAAAGCAAAATAGACTCAACTATTGGTTCTCTCAATTCTGAAAGTGAGGTTTCCTTAAGAATAGACAAGGCATTGCAGGAATTAAGTGAAATTTCTAACGACCCAAACATCCCAGCATATACAAGAATAGAAGTATTGAACATGATAAGCTTATTGAGCAAATAGCAATAGAAATGTTTATATATTTATTGCAGTTAAATACTAATTAAAATGGGTGCACTTTCAAAGTTTAAAGATATCTTCAAGAGAGAAGATGAAGGATTCGAAGGAGAAATGGGCGAAGACTATGTCGAGCTAGCAGGTCCATTGGAAAAAGGCTCAAAAGCAAAGGTTATAGTAAGACCTTTTGTTATTGAAGATTTCACAGATGTAAAACCAGTTCTAGACTGCCTAAGAGAAGGCGTAACAATAGCTCTTGTTAATATTAGACCTCTAAAAGAAAGAGATATAGTAGAGTTAAAGAGAGCTGTAAGTAAGCTGAAGAAGACCTGTGATGCAATAAGTGGGGATATTGCAGGATTCGGAGAAGACTGGATTGTGATAACTCCTCAATTTGCGCAGATTTACAGAACAGGTCAGACTGAAGACATAAGAGAATCAGCTTCAGCAAGTGCTGCAATGCAGACAGATAATTAGTTTTATAAATTGTATCTTCATTCTTTTATGCTATGGAATTAATTGAAAAGCAAGAATGTCCTGTTTGTAGAGAAAAAGCAATGCGGTTAATTCAAGAAGAAAGAGAAGTCCCTCATTTTGGTAAGTGCTATTTAATGTCAATGAACTGTACAAAATGCTTATATCACTCTTCAGATATAGAAGTTGAAAAAAAAGATAATTCTAAAAAATATGAGTTTACAGTTGAAAAAAAAGAAGACTTAAATGTTAAGGTTATAAAATCAGGTGAAGCAACAATAAAGATACCTCAATTAAGAATGTCTGTAACTCCAGGTGCTTCCTCTATAGGTTATATTTCAAACATAGAGGGAGTTTTAAGAAGGTTCAAAAAAATTATTGAGGACCAAAGAAACACAGCAGAAGATCCAGAAACAAAAAAAACAGCTAAAAACCTATTAAAAAAGTTCTGGAAGGCAGAATGCGGGGAATTAGTTCTAAAAATTGTCATAGAAGATCCATCGGGAAATTCTGCTATAATATCTAGTAAAGCAGTAGTAAGTAAAAAATGAAAGTTGTATTTATAGATGCAAAAGCAAGTTTTGATATTGCTAAATTAAAAAAGAAGATCAGTTCTAAATTCAAAAAAGGAAAATTCGGTTTAGTTACAAGTGTACAATTCCTTTCCCAATTAGAAGAAATAAAAGTTATTTTGCCAAATTCAGTAATTGCAGGTCAAGTAGTAGGCTGCAATGTTCTAAACACAATAAAAATAAAAGAAAAAGTAAATGCATTTATCTACATCGGTTCAGCATATTTTTATCCGATAGAAATAGCAGCAAAAACAAAAATGCCTGTTTATGTAGCAAATCCATTAACAAATGAAATTTCTTTAGTTTCAAAAAAAGAAGTTGAAGAATATGAGAAAAAAAAGAAAGGTAAAATCTTAAAGTTCTTATCAGTAAAAAAAATTGGGATTCTTGTTTCAACTAAACCAGGCCAGGAAAATATGAAATTAGCTTTGCTAATAAAAGAAAAACTTAATAAAGAATCAGTAATAGGAATATCAAATACATTAAATCCAGACAGTCTAGAAAATTTTTCAGATGTTGAGTACTGGATAAACACAGCATGCTCAAGAATAGAGCATCCAAAAATAATAAACTTCGAAGATATACCAAAAGAATATCTTAATGTAAAATCAAAGGTTGAAAATTTCAGACCAAACCTAATAAAAGCCAAATGACAAAAACAGAAAGCATAATGAACATCGCAACAAAGCGAGGCTTCTTCTTTCCAGCTGGTGAAATATACAAACCAATTGCAGGATTTTGGACTTATGGTCATTTAGGAACATTAATGAAGCATAACTGGGAAAGCCTTTGGAGAAAATATTTCTTAACATTAAACACAAATTATTTTGAAATTGAAGATGTAAATATCATGCACAAAGCAGTATTTCAAAGCTCAGGTCATTTAGACAATTTTAATGATCCTTTAACTGAATGTAAAAAATGCCATTTTCGCTGTAGAGCAGACCAATTAATAGAAGATGTATTAGAAAGAAGTGCAGACGGTCTTAAAGAAAAAGAGATGGAAGATCTAATTAAAAAAAATAAGATAAAATGCCCTAATTGTAATGCAACTGATTTTGATAAGGTTGTATGGTTTAACATGATGTTTGACTTGAAAGTTGGTGCAACAGGAAACGAAACAGTTTACCTAAGGCCAGAAACAGCACAATCTCCTTACCTAGCATTTAAACGAGAATTTTCAGCTTTAAGAGAAAAATTACCAATGGGTCTAGCAGTCATAGGAAAAGCATTCAGAAATGAAATATCTCCTAGACAAGGATTTTTCAGATTAAGAGAATTTACTCAGGCAGAGTTGCAGATATTTTTTAATCCTGAAAATCTTGATAAAACAGAGAATTGGAATGAAGTAAAAAACTACAAAGTAAGAGTTCTCTTGGTAAAAGATAAAAAAATAAATGAAATTTCTTGTGATGAATTAAATAAAAAACTAAAATTGCCTAAGCTCTATGTTTATCACTTAGCTAAAATTCAAAAATTCTATTTGGATATTTTAAAAATCCCAAAAGACAAATACAGATTTAGGGAGTTATCAGAAGCAGAAAGGGCATTTTACAATAAAATTCATTTTGATATAGAATTGGATTTAGAAACACTAAAAGGCTTCAAGGAAGTAGCAGGTTTGCATTATCGTGGAGATCATGATTTAGGTGGTCATCAAAAAGGCTCAAAAGAAAGACTAGAAGTTAACATAGAAGGGGAAAAATTAATACCTCATGTCTTAGAATTAAGTTTCGGAGTTGATAGGAACATATGGGCTTTAATGGATATTTTCTATAAAGAAGAAAAAGAAAGAACAGTATTCAAGTTTGGTCCAGAAGTGTCTCCTATTCAAGTTGCTATATTTCCATTAGTAAGAAAAGATAAGTTGCCTGAAAAAGCAAAAGAAATTTTTGAATTGTTAAACAAAGATTTCACATGCTCTTATGATGAAACAGGTTCAATAGGAAAAATGTATAGAAGAATGGATGAAATTGGCTGTAATGCAATGATCACAGTAGACTATGAGTCATTAAAAAATGATTCAGTAACACTAAGAGATAGAGATTCTCTAAAACAAATAAGAATTAAAATAAAAGATATCAAAGAAATTCTAAAAAAATTCTTAGAAGGCGAAAAACTGGAAAAATTAGGAAAGATAGTTTAATAAAATTAATATATTCAATTCTTAGAATGGGCCAGTAGTATAACGGCTAGAATCCGCCCATGGCATGGGTGGGATCCGGGTTCGAAAATTCATCGAAAGTCCCGGCTGGTCCAATACATTTATAAAAATGGGCAATAAACTTAAATCAATGAAAAGTTGGAAAATAATTGTCATACTTCTTTTAGTTTTCATAGTTATATTCTTAGCAGCAATAAAAATAGATTCTCCAAAAATATCTCAAAATCAAATAGCAATAATACCAATAGCGGGAACCTTATCTTCTTCAAGCATGGGGTTTAGCCCATTAACATCTTCAATAACAAACACAGATAATATCATAGATTCATTAGAAAAAGCTAATTCCAATCATAATGTAAAAGCAATTATTTTGGAAATAAACTCGCCTGGTGGAACAGTAGTAGCTTCAAAAGAAGTTGCTGAAGCAGTGGCCAAATCAGAAAAGCCAACAGTTGCATTCATAAGAGAAATTGGTACATCTGGGGCATACTGGGTAGCTTCTTCAACAGATTACATTATAGCAGATGAATTATCAATCACAGGAAGCATAGGGGTTTTATCCTCATATCTTGAATTTTCTGGTTTCTTAAAGGAACATAATGTAAATTATCAAGAACTAACAGCAGGTAAATATAAAGAGCTAGGTAATCCTTTTAAAGAATTAACTCCAGAAGAAGAAACAATAATGAATGATAAATTAGTAAAAATTCAGGATGTATTCATAAGAGAGATTCAGGTCAAAAGAAAATTAAAAGATGTTGAAGATATAAGAACAGGCAAATTCTATTTAGGCTTTGAAGCAAAGGAACTTGGTTTAGTGGATGAACTAGGCAATAAGGAAACAGCAGTTAAAAAAGCCCAGGAGTTGGCAGGAATAGAGAACGCTGAATTAACTCTTTATGAGTCCAAAAAAACATTCTTTGATTTATTCAGTGCACTGTCATCTGATTCTTTTTATTCTATGGGCAGAGGCATTGGCGAAGAATTAAAAGTAGGTATGGATAAAAATTCTGTAATAAAAGCTTGATAAATCTTAATCCAAAACTCTTAAAAAACTCTTTCTATTATGATAAGTGCAGACTAGATTGGCGGGCTAGCCCCTCGTTGTAACTGCAAACGGGCTTCATGGTAGGATCGAATCTTGGAGAGAGGTATATGCATTCATGTAAACCTCAGCCGTACTGATGATCCTCTGTCCTGTTCGGTCGGCATAGTAAGGAACTGAGTCAGGGTAGGAATACAGCAGCTCTAACTTGTTATATCGGCGCTTACAGGGAAGCAGAGAGTAGGAAAAGCTGGGATCATTTGCATGAACTGTATATATCCATCTCCAGGAGTGTCTGCAATATTAAAAAAAGAAATTAGAAACTTTTTCCAGTAAGAATCTTAATTCTAGTGTCTCCAGGTCTAACTCTAGAGTCCATAGCAACCAGATATTTCAAGTTGCTTCTCTCAGCACCTAAAACAAGAGTTCTGTCAATGTAGCCATCAAAAACAACAGCATAAGCATTCTTCAAGTTTCTAATAGTTCCACCTAATTCACTTGTAGGAACTTTACCCAAGATATCTAATTTTTCATCTAATATAAAAGCCCCTCTTGTTCCAACCAAATCATCTAGTAAAGATTTAAATTTTCTAGTTTCATCAGTTTGGACTGGTTTAACCGGTTCAGGTCTTTTAACAAAATTTTTCTCATCCTGAACTTCAATTTTAGGTCTTTCCTGAGAAGTTTCAGATCTTGGTATGCGAGGTCTTTCATAATGATGGTTAGAGCTTTCAATAGCTTGTGCAAAATCCATCTTCACTTGCTCAATAGTGACTCTGCTTCTCAAAGCCTTATGAATCTCTTTCTTAGTAATTTCCTCAACCTCTTTACCATCAGGAGCCTTTATCACATAGTCTAGTTCAACACCAGCATCAATCAAACCTTTTATAATAAGATCTCCACCCCTATCTCCATCCACAAAAGCAATCAAAACTTTTTGAGATCCTAAATTCCTAATAGTGTTTGGTATGATTGTTCCATTAACTGCAATAGCATTCTTAATACCATGTTTTAACAAATTCAGAACATCAGCTCTTCCCTCAACTAAAATAACTTCTTCACTTTCATCAATAGCAGGTCCAGCAGTTAGTCTATCTGGTCCATATTCTATTGCAGCCATCATCCTCACAGAATGCTCAACAACTTCAGTAATCTCTTGAGAATCAGGCAATACACTAGAAGTCAATTCCTTAAGTAATTCCTTAGCTCTTTCAATAACAAAGTTTCTTTTAGAAATCCTGACATCTTCAATTTTCTCAACTCTAACTTTAGAATTACAAGGTCCTATTCTCTGGATAGTTTCCAAAGCAGCTGCAATAACAGCAGTTTCAGCTTTATCTAAGTTACTAGGTACAACTATCTCACCATTAGTCCTTCCATTTCTAGTCTCTAAATTGACCTCAATTCTTCCAATTCTCCCGCTTCTTTGTAATTCTCTTAATTCGAGATCATTTCCTAACAATCCTTCAGTTTGTCCAAAAATGGCGCCTACAACATCGGGTTTTTCAACAACGCCTTCTGCACTAATGACAGTATGAACAATATATTTTGCTCCTACAGGGCTTATCTTAGCCATTTAAATCCCCCCACTTAAGCCCCTCGAAACTATAGAACAAAACCTCAAAAGGAGAACAATATACTATACATTCTGCCTTTTTTTCCTAAATTTACAGTAATTTTGATTTTTAAATAATAAATGAAGGTTAATTAAGCTTTGTTTGATAGTTTAAAGGTGATTTATATTATCATAAATGTTGCCTGGGACACTAACTCTCAAGTTCATCGTATCAGCCGTTGGCTTACTCTATTGAGTATTCTCATGCCAGGCTATAAACTAAAAGGCAGTATTCCTATATAAAGATTTCTATAACTACTCAAAAAGAGCAAAATTAGTCATATTTGACAGCTTTTAAGTATCTTTTAACCTCATCAAAGATAGAATAAGTTTCAGCTCTTAAATCCTTATGGATTTTATCAAAATGCTGCTTAACAATAAACTTATCAAACACTTCTCTAATAAACTTAGAAACAGGATTTTTTTCCCAGTTATCCTCATAATCCTTATATACATAACTCTCAAAAAGGATTGAGACATTACCTTTCAAAAGATTTCTATTTCCAACCTTAACCTCTTCAAGTTTATTTCCTCTAAAAGTAACATCAATAATCATCTTTGTGTAGTCATCTACTTTTTTCTCAGAACTCCATTTGATAAAGATATTTTTTCCTTCTTCAAGCTCTTTGTCATTATACTCATTTTCGATAAAGTCGTATCTTCTCTGAAAAAACCACTCTTTCATAAGCTTATAAGTTTCTCTTAAATCAATAACTCCAGATTTCTTAATCATAATCCCACTTATTACATAATCCGTTTCAGCCATGATTTCATCAATCCTTTTCTATTATTAAACCTATCTTGTTAGTCCTAAATTTTCTTTTGTATAATCAACAAACTGGTATAATAATGTGTAGTAAACAACTTTATGCTCTTCTAATCTTCTCCTGCCTATAAAATTAAAATAAACTTTATCAATAAAACTAGCTTTATCCCAGTCATCTTCTCCTACCTTGACATATCCAATCACCCTTATCTCAAAATCTCCCCTATCCACCTTTCTTTTTATATCACCTATCTGCACTTCTGCATCACTCATCCCTAATATCAAAAAAGTTACTTCCATATTATAAGAGAAATAGCTACTAACTTTCTTAGAGCATTGCCATTGTATTTCTAAATTTTTAACTCCACCCGCAAATCTTCTCTCAGTAAACTTCTTCTCTAAAGTCTTTTCATCAGCAAATCCCCTATCCTCAAGCCATAGCTTCATAAATTTATATACCTCAGAAAAACTGGTATTCCCTTGCCACCTAATCTTCAATCCAGCTTTTGGTGTTAAATATACATCATCTCCCATTTTCAATCATAAAGCCCCATAATCTCTTTCATTTCCCCTATACATTCCATCATCTCTAAATACAAATTTGTTTCATAATAATGCTTTATTTTAGCTTTTATTAAAAAATTAGTATAAAGATGGAATAAAAGTCTTTTGAAAGGCGTGTCCTGCCACTGGTTCCTGTAGTCTAATTCAAGATAAGCCACAACATTTATCTTGACATCACCAACATGCTTATTGCCTCTCTTTTTATATTCTCTAACCAAAGCAAAAGTCTCTATATGAAATTCAACAAAATCATCTATTTTTTTATCTCCATCAAGCTTTATGTTCAATTCATTCCCATGAGCCCTGTATTTTTCAGTATTTTCCCTCTCAGTAAAAGTATACATTCTTTTATCAAACCAACTTTTTAAAGTAGAATAATACAGCTTAGCATCAAACTCCCCCTTTTTGAAAATTAATATCCCATTGCCCGGAGTAATCTCATCCTTTTTAGGAATAGCCATAACATCAAAATCCTTCTGAAATTAATAAAACTTTCCTTTCAATAATTTTAAATAAGATGATGAAATAACTAATTTAATGGATAATTGTATATTCTGCAAAATCATAAAAAAAGAAATACCCTCTTTTGCAGTAAATGAATGCAAAAATTTCCTAGCTTTCTTAGATATAAACCCAAGAACAAAAGGCCATACTTTAATCATTCCAAAAAAACATTATGTTAATTTAACAGATTTCCCCTCTTCTTTGGCTAAAGAATTAGTAGATTTTTCAAAAGAAACAGCAAATAAGGTACTGGCAGTTGTTAAAACAACAGATTTCAATTTCTCAATTAATAACGGAAAGTTTTCAGGTCAAGAAGTTTTTCATGCCCATTTCCACATTATTCCAAGATTCAAAGATGATAAGTTAGCTCATTGGCCAAAGTCCCAATCTAGTAATGATATATTTAAAAAATTAGCTGATGAAATAAAAAACAAATAGTTTCAAAACCCTTTTAAAACCAAATATTTCTAAATTTATAAAGCCTCTGTAGCTCAGTCTGGCAGAGCGTCGGTTTCATGAGCCGAATGTCGGGAGTTCAAATCTCCTCAGAGGCACTCTTAAACAAAGCACATATCAGGTATATCCTCTATTCTAGACTCAACAGGTCTAAACCCTTCTTTACTTAAAATTGTTACTAACTGTTCTATAGAGCTATGAGCTTCTTCAAAATCTCCTTCAGAATTGATTGAATGTCTTATACAAACCAAGACTCTTCCCAAAGATTTTTCTAAATAAATGTAAACATCATTATCAAAAAAGTTTAAGTGAGAATAAACAATTTTTTTAGTAGTACTGAGAATATAAGTATCCATCATACTAGAAGAGTCACTCATCTGTTGTGGGGTCAAAATTTTCTCATCCTGTAATCCTAAAACCCTCCTTATAGCATAATCAGGATTTTCTATAGCATCAGAAACATAAACTCCAAGAACATAATCTTCTTTATTCTCATAATATATCATAAATCTACACAAAACAAAAAAATATATAAGAATTTGCTAAGGAAAAATCTACTTTCTACTCAAAGTTATCTCAATAGTGCTTACTCTGATATTTTTACCTTCATTATTCTGAAATTCTTCGCTATCTATCTTGATATGTTTAATTTCTACAGTATTCTCCAAGAATCTTTTGCAGGCAACTTCTGAGATGTCTACACACCTAGAGATAAACTTGCCTCTTCCTTTTATAACTACCTCCTTAGCTCCTTGCGTAGTAAACTGCATAACCACACCTGTTACGTAACTCTTGCTGAGAAAGCCTTAACTTAACTCAGTTTCATGAAGGGTTTTGCTCCCACGAACACGGTATAGTCATCTGCAGATTTTCTTGTTCCTTCCTGTGTACCATAGTCTTCCTGATTCATTTTAATCCGCCTCCAACATTTTTTGATGAATGTCAAGTCTAGTCTACTCTGTTGCCATAAATCGTAAAGTCAAGAAAGCTTTTAAATGTTTTCTTCAGAATTAGCAATTCTTACTTTGCTTAGTTAGCCTAGTAACATAACCAGTTATCACATTTCTTAGCTTCTTGGAAGGAAAATCAACAAATTGCTCTGTAAGTTTTTTATTAGCATCAAAATTATCAGTAAAACAATCTTTATGATCCCTAAAAGTTTTCAAAGCTACTCTCTTAACCAATGCGGTCTTAATTCTTCCCATAACCAAAACCTAAAAAATAATCTATTTAAGCTTTTCTAAAACCCATATCTCTCTTTTAATCCAAGAATCTTTTAAGTCATAAACAATAGGATTCTGAGCCTCTTCAAATACTGTAGCTCTAAACCCAATGTCTTGAATTAAAGAATCAAAATCCATGCCTACATTTTTTCCAAAAGCCTTGATTATAGGCACAATAACAATAACTTTCCCTTCAACAATTTTATTAGCCTCCGATAAAAATTGAAAATACATTTTTTGCAATTTCTTCATAACTCTATAAGCCTCTTTCTGAGAAGGAGTCTTTTTCCAATAAGGTCCTAAATAAGGCTCAGTAACAATAGCCTCAACTTTATTAAAATAAGTGCTTAATTTCTTAGAGTCCCCTTTAACTAGTTTAAACTTATTTTTAAATAAAAATTCTTTTTTTGCCCATTGAATATTATGCTGCACTTCATAAATAGTCTTGTCAACTCCTAAGACATTAAGTCCGCTAAGCAAGCCTTCCTGTAATATTGTTCCACAACCACAAAAAGGGTCTAAGATTTCTTTTCTGGCTTGGCTTAAATTTATCAAGATTTTAGCGAGTCTTATTGAAATAACTTTTTTTTCATCGAATGCCGGTCTATTCTCATCTCTTGTCTTATACTTCTTAGGATTTGAAACAGAAAAAATGCGAAAAAGAGTTTTACCAGCTTCGATAACTTCTAGATCAAAATACGTAGGTTTATTGATGTATTTTCTAAAAATTCCTTTAATTCCCTCTTTTTTAAAAAATTGTTTTAAAACCTCTTTATTTTTTTCATTTCCAAAAAAAGAATAAGTAACAACATTCTCGCCAAATTTCAATTGATCAATAGCAAATTCCTTTCCAATTTTAACTATGCCACCAAAAGCATCAGCAGTAAAAGCAAAAGAATTAATGTCCAATATTAAAAATTCATCATTAAACATAATAAAGTTATAATTAACAGTTCTAGCTTGAAGAAAACTAATTACCTCAAGCACAGCCAATTCCTTATCTCTTCCCAAAACAAAAATGTATTTCATAATTTAAGCTCATCAGAACAATAACCATTAAAAGTTATCTGGCAAGTTTTACAGCAAATAAACAATTTATCACAATCAATATTCTTGCAATTTACATACAAATCACTAAAAGATTCGCAAATTTCACACTTAGAAATGGGATGAACTTCTTTAGAATTATCTAAAGAAATAGCCATTCTCCTGTCAAAAACAAAGCATTTTCCTCCCCAGTGAGCATCAGAGCATTTATCAGAATAGTTCAATATTCCTCCATCTAATTGAAAAACATTGTTAAATCCATTTTCCATTAAAAAAGCAGAAGCCTTCTCACATCTAACTCCCCCAGTGCAATAAGTAACTATCATTTTATCTTTTAAAGACCTTAAAGAATTTATCTTACTTTTAAACTCAGTAAATTTTTTTATGTCTAGGTCTATAGCTCCTGAAAATTTCCCAATCTTAGTTTCATAATTATTTCTAACATCTAACAAGATTACATCTTCTTTTTCATCAAGAATTTTCTTCAGTTGTTTTGGTTCTATTTTCCTGGCAGCTTTAGAATAATCCACATTAGTATCAAAGGTTACAATCTCTTTTCTAACTCTCACAAACATCTTTCTATAAGCTTCATCTCCAACAAGTGTCTCTCTAAACTGAATATCCCTAAATTCTTTACAAGATATCAATTTTTTCTTATAACTGTCTACATTAATATTTTTACCAGTAATCCCTCCATTAATGCCTTCTTTAGAAACCAAAATCTTCCCCTTTAATCCTAAACTCTTGCAAAAAGAAAGATGTTCTTTTGCAAAAGATTCTGGATCATCAATAGTTGTATATTTGTAAAAAGTGGTAACTTTCATAAAATCAAAGAATAATGACAACTTTTAAAGTTTTTCAAATATCAGAAAATGTTTAGAAGCGTATTCTATCCCCTTTTTATTAAGCTCTCCAGAAAATAAAAAAAGCAAAGGTAATTTCCTCAATTGAGAATCATTATGGGCTAAAACCAGATCAGCATCACTAATAATCTTCTTATTCCTGTATTTCACAAAAAACTTTACTTTCCCAACACTGCTAGGTACTTCTGCAATATACTCTAGTTCAGAGCTTTTCCTAAGAATTTTTTCTTCAACAATAACAGCCTTCTTCTGAGAAAGATAATTTCTAACTGTAATTGAAGCATCGCTTTGCTCTCGAATTTTTTTAGGCTTAGGTTCTTGAATCTCTTTTTTCTCTTGAATAATTGGAATGTTATTAGGTAAATCTTCTATATCTTCTTTCAAGGCGACTTTCTCTTCTATAGCCCCTTGTTCTAAAGGGGGTATAGCCTCTGGCATTTCTAAAGGAATATCTTGAATTTTTTGTTCAGGATAATACATTTCTTTAATCAGTTGTATGGCGTCATGATCACTGATTAAATACCATCTCCAAAAGATTCCATCTTCATTCTGAATAGAATAAGCAAAGTCTCTAATTTCTCTCAAGGCAACTCTCTGCCAAGCTTCTAAGTCTTTGTCTTTCAAAATTTTATTATCTTTTAATAAATCATAAACTTTCTTGTGAACATCTTTCAAATGGTCATAAAGAACATGTAATTTATATTCTTGCCCGTCAACATAATAAACAGGGCTTCCACCAACCTTAGCACTACTGATCCTTATTTTCTGCCTTCCAACCAGTTCACTTAATATGGCCCCTGCAAAAAATAAATTCCCGCCAAATTGCTTAGAAATCTGAATAGGCAATACAGGACCATTAACTCTAATAAAAGAAATAACCTTATCTCTAAAAGCAGGATCTTGGACCATAATAAATCAATAAAGATACAGGTATAAAAAGATTTATACTATCTTAATTATATTTACAGGGCAATTCAATGATACTTTTTTAGCTTCTTCAATATCAACAATCTCTATAAACCTAATAAAAACCTCTTTAACATTTTGAGATTCAATTAAATCAGATTTTCCATCTTTCTCAGAAATACGCCAGAAATGGGGTGCATATTCTACACAAGCATTACATCCTATACATTTATCTCTATAATAAAGAATTTTTGCCATTTGCCCTTTGGATTAATATATATAACTTATCTCCTGCTCTAACCTTTATAGGCAAAGGAACAGTAACATCAGTTCCCTTAGATGCAAAAAAAATTTTGTTATCATCCTTATATATACTAGAAACACGAGATTCAACAACACCAGTAGTGGGTCCTGTAACCAAAATTTCATCTCCCTCTTTAAGAGATCCGCCATTTAAATTAAAATATGCAACATGGGATTTCATAAAGTAATTCTTAACCTTACCAACAAGAATCTTTTCCTTAGTTGATTGAGAGCCATAATCACCGCTCCACTCTCCAAGCTTCTTGCCTAAATAATAACCGCCCTGCCAAAAACCCCTATTATAAACTGATTCAAGATCTTTAGTCCATCTATCTATCTTTTCTTTATTGTAAGTTCCTAAAAGATAAGAATTAATTGCTTCTCTATAAGATTTAACAACAACATGTACATAATCTTCTTTTCTTCCTCTTCCTTCTATTTTTAAAACAGAAACTCCCGCATCTAGTATCTTGTCTATAAATCCAATAGTGCAAAGATCTTTAGGAGACATTACATATTTGTTGTCAATAACTAACTCGTCTCCTGTTTCTTCATCAATAACTCTATAGGCTCTTCTGCAATTCTGTAAGCATGCACCCCTATTAGCAGATGCATTGTAAGTTGCCAAGCTCATATAACATTTTCCAGAAATAGCTATACATAAAGCGCCATGTACAAAAATCTCAACTTTCACCAAATCTCCTGAAGACCCCCTAATATCATAGCTCTTAATTTCTTCACAAATATTCTTGATTTGTTTCAAGGTTAATTCTCTAGCTAAAACAACAACATCTGAAAATTGTGCATAAAATTTAACAGATTCTATATTGCTAATATTAACTTGTGTAGAGATATGAACCTTTAGTCCTAATGATCGTGCATACTGAATAGCAGCCATATCACTAACAATAACAGCATCAATCTCTGCATTTTTGGCAGCTTTGCATATGTCTTTCATTAGAGAAATATCATGATCATAAAGCACAGTATTTAGTGTTAAATAAAATTTTACTCCATTTTTTTTGCAAATAGAAGCTATTTTCTTCAAATCCTCTAAAGTAAAATTATTGGCAGAACATGCTCTCATGTTCAGCTGCTCAACGCCAAAATAAACAGAATCAGTTCCAGCATTTATTGCAGCCATTAAAGACTCATAAGATCCCACAGGTGCCATTAGCTCTATAGGTTTAAACATATCAAAAAACATATATCAATAATTATAAGGTTTTCTAAAAATCAAATTAATTAACCGATATGACCTAATGTGCCAAGGCATAATAAAATTTTATTATAGTCATTTCAATAGCTTTGAATAATAAACTGTAATCTTACGGTCTAGTCCACTTAATTTCGTAGTAAGTACAATCTTCCTCTGCATCAACTATCCCCAATAGCAATCTCTTCCTTGTGCTATGAGCAACCCTGTTCTTAGCGCTAAACTCATGCCAGGTTAATGTGCTTCCCTCATGAACTGGAAATAAAACCCATTTAGCATGATCTTCTCCAGGTTTAATTCCCCTATCATAAACCCTAAAATCGGCCCCAAATTTTAAAGCAGTTTTAACAATATATCCTCTGCTCCTCATATCTCTATAAACAAGATACTTCAACCAAATATTGGGCTCAGTTTTCTTAGAACTTTTCAATAAAGCATCAAATTTCAAAGTTTTCTTGCCATCTTTGACATTCATCTTTCCCTTTTCCACTAAGTACAAAGCCTCAACTAAAGAATAAACTATCTTGCCGTCCTTAGGCTCACCATATCTGCTGGAATCATACAATTCTCTAGCACTGCCTTTATCTTGAGCACTAACTTTCTCCATCAAAAACTCAGCTGCAAATTTCCTGACTTTTATCTTTTCTTCTTTAATATTATCCTTATCACTCATTCCAAAGAAAGAGCATAAATTATTTAAAAGGCTTTTCTTTATCCTCTAGAATGAAAATAACATTTCTTGGAACTTCTGCAATGCTTCCAACCAAAGAAAGAAACCC
>CAYIAV010000003.1:0-22567 GCA_964361505.1 Candidatus Woesearchaeota archaeon
TAGAAGGCCGCCTTTAGCAGGATATTGTTTAAAATGTAAGGGTAGACTAATTTTTACTGTTTCTGAAGGAAGTGTTACTAAGTATTTAGAGCCCAGTATTAGCCTTGCTGAAAAGTATGAATTGCCTAAATACTTAAGACAAACTTTGGAATTAACCAAAATGCGCATTGAAAGTGTTTTTGGTAAAGATCCTGAGAAACAGGAAGGGCTTGGAAAGTGGTTTGGCTAGAGTTGGATGCAAAGCTGGAGCGGCAACTATTAGAAATGGAATTCTCTGTGGGGAAAGTTATAATGGTGAACCTGAGCATATTTATTTTAAAATAGAACTCCATGCCTTTCCAATTGTTATTAGAAGAAAAGAATCAAGACCTGTTTAGATTAGATTACCTAAGTACTTTAGGTTATAACAAGAAAAATAAAATAACAGGCAATATTAATGATCCCATTAAATGGCTTTTTCCAACTTCTTTAAAATCAGGAAGCATTCCAAGGAATATTGCAGTGATTAATACAAGCAATCCTATTACTCCTGAGATTATTGTTACTGCTACTGTTATCCCAGTGATTATAACTAGAGTTAATAATCTGTAATTTATTTTTGAGATATAGCTGCTTGAGAGTTTTGACATCTTTATTGTTATTACGGCTGAAATACCTCCAACAATTAAGGCTATTGCTATGAAAAGTATTAAATCACTAGTTGTAAATGACTCGAGTATCTTTGATATTGCTACTATTGAACCATTTCTTGCTTTGTCTAATGTGTAAATGGATACAAAACTTATTATAAAATCTATTGTGCTTATTCCTCCCACCATCACAAGAAAACTTTTTGGATCTTTTTCTTTTATTATTGAACTGCCTAGAATTGCTCCTTGTGCACTTCCTAATCCCGGTAACATCGATACTATACTTCCAGATATTAAACTTGTTGCAACTGCTTTGAATACGTTTCTTTTTTTAATATCTACTTCTACACTTTCTTGTTTCGGGATTTTTACTTTATTTTTTAAACCAAGAATTAATGTGCTTATTCCAAACAAACCTGAAAATAGAGGAAATAAAGACTCTTTTATCTGCAGATTAATTGTTGCTATGCCTAAGATACCTGCAAGTAAAAAGATTATCAATGCCCATATTCTGTTTTTTTCCCTTAATATAAGAAATGCCATTGTTGCTATAATGATAAATGCTAAATAGTCCTTGATTAATGGATATCCACTTTTTAGAAGGACTATTAGCGGCGGGATTGAAACTATTGCAAAAATTAAACCAAGAAGTGAGCCTGTTACTGTCAAGACCACTGCTTCATGCCCCTTTCCTTCTAATAACATTTTGTGACCAGGCAAAACATTCATTGCGTTGCTATCCGCATCTGGTGCACCCAAATAAATTGATGGAAGTGTGTCTATTATTGAATTAGAAACAGCTACTGTCACTATTAGTGCAGCTAATGCTATAGGTGAGATGTAGTCTAATAATAATGGGGATATCGTTATAAGAATTACACTTACTGTATTTGGATGAAGTCCAGGGATAATTCCGCATATAACACCTAAAAGGACCCCTAATACTATTACCGTTAGTAGTTCAAGCATTACACTATGTTTATTTCTCTAGCTATTAATTCTTTTTTGTTTTGATACTCCTTTACCGTTCCTTCTATGTCTGCTCGATTTCCTTTGCTTATGTTTAACTTATTTTCTTTGAAAACTATTACACTGATTTTTCCACTCTTATCTTCTATGCCCAGGATGTATAGCCCAGGTGTTTCTTTGACATTGTTGATTACTCCTGTTATTCTCACTATTTCTTCTTCCTTTTTGTTGTCAATATCTTTTATTTCAATTTTTTTTACTTCTGTATTTTCAACTATTATCAAAAGAATAAGTATTCCTATGAGTGAAATAGTCAATGCTATCTTAAAAAGTGATGACTCTTTCATATCTCTACTAAATTAGCAAATTTTAAAATCTTTGTTATAACTGCTGAACTATGAAAATTATAGGAATTCCTTTTGCTTCTGGAAGTTTAGGAAAAAATGAAGGCTGCGAGAAGGCCCCCGATTTGGTTGTAGAGAAATTAAGAAACATTTTGTTAAATGAGGATTGGAATTCTGTTAATTT
Source organism: Candidatus Woesearchaeota archaeon (assembly GCA_964361505.1). GTDB lineage: Archaea > Nanobdellota > Nanobdellia > SCGC-AAA011-G17 > GW2011-AR20 > JACQNJ01. Next base: position 2,127 of record CAYIAV010000003.1, read on the forward strand.
TGTTTATTTAAAAATTAAAACAGATAAAAACAATTTTGATTTTACCCATAAAAATATATTAAATGAATCTGGAGATATTTATATTGGAGGAGATCATTCTGTAACCTATTCTAGTTTTAGTTCTTTACATGGTAAAAATAAAGGAATAATAATCCTAGATGCACATCCAGATTTAGAAGTCGGAACTAAAACTCCAGATCACGAATGCTATTTAAGAATGCTTATAGAAGAAAACGCGATTAAAAAAGAAAATGTATTGCTTGTTGGTGTTAGGTGTATAAGCAAAAATGAACTAGAATTTATTAAACAAAACAAGATTAGATGCATTTATATGAAAACATTATTTGAAAATGGCATAAAGGAAACTGCTGATGACATCACTGAATTTGCTTTTGGTTTTTCTGATCTTTATTTGAGCATTGACATCGATGTTTTGGATCCTGCTTTTGCTCCTGGAACGGGATATAGAGAAGCTGGCGGGATGAATGTTAGAGAACTATTATTTTTAGTACAAAGGATTAAAAGAATGAAAAATTTAAGAAGAATAGATTTAGTTGAGATAAATCCTGATAAAGATTTTAATGATCTGACTTTAGATTGCGGCTCTAAAATAATCTCTACATTCTTTTGAATTAGCTTTTTATAGTGCCCTGTTTTAGCTGAATTATAATGAAAGAAAATCCACTTCTGAACTTATTTATAAATATAGTTATTCCTGCAGTTATACTTACTAAACTTAATAATTATTTGAACCCTTTGATTGTTTTTGTATTGGCATTGAGCTTTCCCCTGGTTTATGGGGTTTATTATCTTGTCAGGCTTAAGAAATACAATCTTTTTTCTTTAATTGGGTTAATTAGCATCTTTTTAACTGGTGGTATTGGACTTTTGCAGTTAGATCCTAAATGGATAACTTTCAAGGAAGCTGGTGTTCCTTTCTTAATTGGACTACTTTTATTGATTTCAATTAAAACTAGGTTTTCTTTAATTGAGAGACTAATAGGACAAATTGTAAAGATTGATTTGGTTTATGAAACTTTAAAAAATAAAGGCAATTTAGTCCATTTCAAGAGAAAAATCAAGCGTTATACTTGCTTTATTGCTTTGTCCTTCTTTTTTTCTGCTTTATTGAACTATCTGCTGGCTAAAATCCTTTTGATAAGTGAGCCCGGAACTATAGCTTTTAATCAAGAACTAGGAAGAATGACTGCATTGAGCTTTCCTGTTATAGCCTTGCCTTCTTCTATAATATTGGCCTTTATTTTTTATTTTTTATTTAAAGAAATTAAGAGATTGACTGGACTAGATCTTGAGGAAATACTACTGAAATGAAAATCTTGTTTATTGCTTTATTAATTGTAATTTCTGGCTGTTCTTCTAATCTAGTTATTTACTCCAATCACAAAGAGGTGTACGTTAATGTCGAAATAGCTGATAGTGAAGATGAGAAAACAAAAGGATTAATGTTTAGAGAAAGCTTATGTGATAATTGTGGAATGCTTTTCATTTTTGATGATTCTGACCTTAGATCTTTTTGGATGAAAGATACTTTAATACCCCTAGACATGATTTTTATCGATGATAATCTTGTGATTGTCGATATTAAAAATGCGGTTCCTTGTACTACTGAAGTTTGTGATGTTTATACTAATAAAGCAAAATATGTTTTGGAAGTTAATGAAGGATTTACAAGAGAAAACAATATTAATATAGGAGATAATATTACTTTAAAATGAGGTGCTTTTTAGCTATTCCATTAAGTGACGAAATAAAGGATTATTTGTTCTTATTAATGAGAGATATAAAGAAAGAGTTTAAGAAGTATAACTTAAAAGCAAGTTTTGCGCCTAAAAAGAATTTGCACATTACTCTTATTTTTCTAGGTGAGATTACCGATGGAAAGATAGATAAGATAAAAAATTCTATTAGTGGGCTGAAGATTAAGCCTTTTAAATTTAAAATAAAAACTCTTGGTATTTTTCCTAATGAAAATCTTATACGAGTATTATGGGCTGGAATTGAGCCCGATAAGGATGTCATAAAACTGCAGAAGAACATCGATGAATCCTTATTAGATGTGTTAGGATTAAAAAGAGATCATGAGTTTGGTGCACATATAACCTTGGCTAGAATCAAAGAATCAAAATACAATATCAAAATATCATCTTTTATCAAAAAAGTGAAATTAAAAGAGATTGAACAAAGTGTAGATTCTTTTTGTCTTTATAGAAGTGAATTGCAAAAAGACGGAGCAAAATACTTTTTGTTAGAAAAATTTAACTTTGCTTGATTATGGAACTTTTGAGATAATCTATAAATTTTGGAACGGACTATGGTGATTAAGATGTTGAGTTGTACATCTAACTGTCCTTACGTATATGTTTCAAGATTTCGATGAATGCTGCTAATAAAATGAGTATCAGTACTATTACAATAATATAATAAGGCTTTTTTTCTGATTCCTGTGTTGATTCTCCATCTTTTTTTTCTGGTATTTTTTGTTCTATCCCTTTTGGCTTTTCTTCTTTTGTGATATTTGCAGTTGTTTCAGGAAGCTGTACAGCTGATAGCCTTGTTATAACAAGTACTGCTTTTTTTGAGAGCACATTTATTGATTTTAACTTTATTGAGATGTCTGGTTCGCCATTGGTTAAAGATATTTGTATTTCATCTCCTACATTTAGCGTAAATGCCTGTTTTTCACTTTCTAATTCTATGATAACATATGTGTCTGTTATGTTTAATACTGTTAGTTTATGCTCTCCTCCGTTTATTTTAAAGCTGAACCAGTCATTTTGGGAGAAATCCAATTCTTTCATTTTTGTGAATTCAGTAATACTCGCTTTAGTGCCTGAACCTCCAACAGCAGATCCCCCGCTGCTTCCGCTTGAAGAGCCACTGCTGCCGGAATCAACTGGGCAGTTTGTACATGTAATTGTGCTTGATGTTGAATCTATTTTTGATGCTATTCCTCCTGAGCCTGTTGCTGCAGCTGAAATTGTAAATTTACAGTCCCCTGATGTGCCTTGTGTTACAGTCCATGTTCTTGATTGTTTATTGCCATCTTGCATATCACTTATTATTTTTTCTGAGTCTTGGTTTCCTATAGAACAGCCTCCACTATTTACTGTGAATGTTAAACTGACATCTATGTTGCCTCCTGCTGTAACTTCTGCTGCTGTTGTAAAGGAACTGCTCATTGCTGCACTTGAAACTGAATTTGACACTGTGACAGCAACATTAATTATGTTCACTTTCTTGTTATTATCTGCTACATAGGTATCTGTAACCTGGTCCAGCATTATTTTTGAAAAGCCATTGTCTCCTGATTTTGTGGCTCTCAACCCTGAAAATGTAACCGTGGTAGATTGCCCAGCACTTACTGAGACGCCAGAAGCCTGAGGATAGTTAGAGTCTTCAAGCCAGTTACTTGCATCAGTGTATAAAGTTGCAGTGTTTACGGTACCTGATGCGTCACCATTATTTTTTATATCGGTAGTACAAGAAAAAACGTTATTTATTACAGACTCTGCAGGAGAGCAAGAAAAGCTTGTAACTGCAAAATCTGCAGCTGCAGATACAAAGGTTATACTCATAACTAGCATAATTAAGAATACAAATGACTTGACTAGCTTATTTCTCATTTTATGACGTTACATTTACCTTAAATGCAGCCCTTTCTGAAATATAATTCCCATCAGTATCGTAGCACCATAGCCATACACCATAATGCTGTGCTTTCCAGTCTGTTGTGTTAAAAGTATAAGTATGAGATGTCCCTCCTGAGGCCATATAAGGCCCCCCATATCCAGCTGCATAATATGTGCCATTAGATATTGAGCGATAGTTACTTGTGACCCATTCTGTGTAGTATGAATTACCATTGTAATTATATTTAGTTGTGTTACATGATTCTAATATCCCTGTAGAAGATGCTGTAGAATTAACTGAAGTTGCATTCCAGTTTCCACAATACCATAGGTTGAAAAGATCATAACTCGCTAAACTAACACTACATTGGCTGTTTTCAGTTGTTGTTGCAGCAAGTGCCAAACTTATACCTGTATAAGTTGCATTAATAACTGGTAAGGTTATATTTATAGTTGGGGCTACTGTATCTTTAACATAAACATTTCCATCAGTTATTGTTGCGGTTCCAGAGCTTCCGGAAATAGATGCCTTTATGTAATAATATCCTTTTGACCAATTAGTGGAGGGAACTTGAATTCTTAAGACAGCATTTCCATTTGTTGTAGATGTTGGAGAGTATGTGGCAGAGGTATAAGTTCTACACCACTCGTTCCAGCAACTTGAGCCTGAATAGGCATATTGGACATCTGTTATGTTTACGTTAATGGCATTATAACTTTGGTCCCTTACATAGAGCGTTATTGTTATATTTTCATTTATCGGAAAAGTATACTTCCAATTGTTATTTGCATCGTAATTTGAGAAGTATCCATTATAAGCTGATCTTCCTTCAAAGTAAACTCCTGACCAATCTTCTATCTTAGAGGTAGAGCTATTTTGCTTTCCCCATTCTGCCTGGAGATAATTGTAGCCAATTTTCCAACCACCTGATGGGGGGGAGATCATGACATTTTGTGTACCGCTGATTGTGCATTGACCAGAGATATTTGAGTAACAATTTCCTACACTGAAGGCGTATTCCTCTTTTGTGCTCCTATAATTGTCATAACGCCACTGGTAAACTTTTGTTAAGTTTCCTGTTGCCGCTGCTCCTGTTAAAGGCTTTGATAAATTGACTGAGACATTAATATTTGCATTTGTTAGCTTGTTAGTACTACCAACTAAGCTCCAGGTTATCTGGAAAGGAACTGTCTTGAAAGACAGCCAACCTATTTGAGTATCATTTTGAACATTATCCTTAACAACTATATTTAGATAGTGATAGCCGCCCCAGTTCCCAGAACCCCATTCACCGTTATTTGGACAAAATGTAGAAACACTTGTTCCATTGAAGGTTCCTGTAGTATAATTTGTGTAATTTGTTCTAGTACTACCTGACATAGTCCATATATCTTCATATACGCCTGTGAGGGAGTAATTTCCTACTAAAACTGAGTTAGAGTACCAATCTGGCTCGTAAACATTTATGGTGGCATTGATACACTGGTCTGAATCAACGTTAGATGAGCTTGATGATACTTGCACTCTAAATGGCTGGACATTAAACCACAACCAGGCTGTTGAGGTTTCATTTTCTAGATTTTTTAGAATTAATTCGCCCCAGTAATAACCTGTTGGCCATGTTCCATTTTTGTAAGTAATATTGAGCAGGCCATTTCCAGTTATGTTATTTGGGGTAAAGTTAATATCTTGAGGATAATTGTATTCCTTAGACTGATATGTTTGCTGATCCCAGGTTCTCAAGGTGATATCATCAAGTGTGGTATTTATATAATCTGAAGAGTTGTATTTACTAAATGCGTTATTATACCAGTATCCTGATTTATAGCTTCTAACAGATGTAACATTGAAATACATTGGGCTACTGCCCCTAATACTATATTTGTAGTTACTTCCGTTATTATCTGTTGGTTGGGCTTCGGCATAAAATGCTATTGTGTTAAACCAAGCGTATCCTGAATCTGTGCCATTAACGTCTAGGATAACAGAATAATAACCAGTACCCCATGTACCAGTTAGGGTATATATTCTTAATATGTAATTACTTTGATTGCCTGCATTGGCATTCCAGTACCATGGACTTGAAGCATTTACGTATATCCTGTCTGCTGAGTATTGTGAAGAATTTAATTCTTTGCAAGGCCATGTTCTGCAGTCCTGCACTTTTTTGACACCTATGCTTATATTGCCCCAGATATTATCTCCTCCAGCATAATTATAATTATAGTCCCCTGCTTTTGATATCTTTATGTATAAAGTAATATTTTCTTTTGAGCCGAAATAATTTTTATAGTTGCATCCTGTTGTTATGCATTCAACTGGCTGGCCGTAAACATCCCATAATTTAACGCTAAACCAAGCATAGCCATAATCTGTGTCTCCACCAGAAGTTGTTGCCTGTAAAATAACACGATAATAGCCAGTTCTCCATGTGCCGTCTGGTGCTTTTGAAGCTGGAAGTGATATTGAACCTGTGCCTGATGTTATAGTTGCTGAGCTTATGTTGCTAACATTGTAATTATAGCTAATTGGTGGCCATATCCATTCACCGTCACTTCCCTGATATTCTACTTTCTTTACTGTTATTGTTCCTGACAAACCCCCTGAACTGCTTGATGTGCTCCACCAACTGCCGCCTGCTTCGTAAAGTTGCACATTTAATGTTATGTTGCTTGAAGGACTGTTTTGCCATGTTTGACTCCAGCCATATAAATAGAAGGATCTTGCCTCAAATTTACCATAGGCAATTGAAGTGATGCCATCCTGTCCCTGAATATTAAACTTAGCCATATTGGCACCAGAATCCCATTTTAATGAGGGCTTTACTGTGCATGTATATGTGCCTGAATTGTCAGATGCTTGACATGATGAATCTGTGGTGTTTAAATTTTGCAATGCTCCAGACTCTAGGTTTCTTACTTCCATTACTGTTAATGTTGCATTAGTGACTGTTTGTTTCTTTGCTGTGTCAATTGTGCAGCCTGAGATTGTGCCGTAAGAACTGGAATTTGTTGCTGTGGAATTTATGGCTGTTGCTCTTCCTGAAGGATTATTTGCTTGATTCAATTTTATTTCAAAGTAGATGGTATCTGATGTTTTGAATTGCCAGACATAATAATAACCAGAAGTAACTGAGCCGGGAGTGTCTTTTGGGGCTATGCATATATCATAGGGATTAACGATAAACTTTGCATTTGTTCCAGCTGTTCTGTTATTGCCAAATACGAAAATGTTGTATAGGCCTCCTGCTTTTGGAACATCTAATTTTAATCTTTGGTTTGTAGAATTCCATGCCCATTCATAAACTGAATTAGAGGTATTAACTACATCAAAATTGTTGACTTGGGTATATGTAAATTCTGAGCCATTCATGTAGTTGACAGAGAAAATTTCTGCTTCTGTGAGGTTTAAAGACGAGGCAGTTTTATTATAGCTTGTCAGGCTAATATAGGCATATTCATTTGCTCCAAATAGTTCTTTTAGATTTCCATCTTTGTCAGTTGATTGGGCTGATATAACTGTGCTTATTACATTTATTACTTGGGTTTCTGTTTGAATAGTACCTTCATTTGCCAGTGCTACATATAATGTATATTTGCCTGTATTTGAACTGGCATTTATTGAGAATTCATAGCAGCCTTTCTTGCCACATGATGTATTCCATGTAGCATTTCCAAAAGAAATAACATTATTCAAACTATCTTTTAGATATATTGAGAAAAACGCTGAGCTTATATTGACTATTACAGAGCCATCCGAGCGATTAGTTGGATAGGCTTCAAAGTTTAGTGTTTTGTTTGGAAAAGCACTGTACTCGTATTCAAACCCTGAGTTGCTTATTCTTTTATTGATGGCTAGTTTCCAATCTTTCACTTCAAAGGAAACTGTTGATGTTATACTGCCATCTCCTGTTTTTGTTATTGTTAGATACGCAGTGTATGAGCCATAACTGAAGGTTAGAGCATCTATTGTGAATAAAAAAGTATTAGTGAATGAATTATTGCTGTTTAAAGTTGTTGAGGTGATTGTTTTGATGTTGGTGCCTGAAGAATTTGCTATATAACCTGAAAAAGTGTAGATATCTGATGAAGATGTATTTGTTATACTGACTTCTACTTTTCCCTGCTCATTTATTGCGAAAACATTCTTCAGTGATTTCCCCAGCTCATCTTTCATATAGGTATTTGCGGAAAAAGGGATTACTGAGAATGAGCTAAAGGCCTTGAAGTTATTTAACTCTAGAATATAGCCCCCATAGGTTGATGGGGCTGTGACTGTTGTGGAGCATTTTCCATTACTAGTAGTAGTACAGTTGAATGATTGCAAGGAACTTTTGCTTGAATTTCTTAATGTGCCGTTAATAGAAGCATTGCTTACATAGATTATATCATCCCCTATAAGCCTTATTGCTTCAACATTTACTTTTACAGTCTCTGAAGGATTGTACCTTGCTTTTTCAGGTTTTACTACAAAATAGTCTAATGTTTGATTTACAACATTAATCTGGACTTCTGAGAACCAGGTTGTATTATTTGGATCCTTATATTCTGTCCTGATATAATAGTTGCCCACTGATGAAATATTAATAGGAGTAGCTGTAGGGTAGAAAGTGCTTTTTGAATAAAAAGAACCAGCTGAATCTGTTGTAAATGTATAATTGTTTAGTTGAGTTCCATTAGTAAACCTTATTGTTAGATTTATACTTGTATTTTGCAATCGAGATGAGGATGAAACTAAACTTCCATTAGCTGAATAATTTGATTGGTATAAGTATCCTTTTAGCTCTATTCCTTCATTTGTTGTGTATACCGATTTTGGAAGTGTAAAATATATATCGGCAACATAAGATGAAGAGGCATTGCTAGCGACTAATAAGAAGAAAGACATAGAGAGAAATAAGAAAATTATGCTTTTAAAAAACCTCTTTTTTGATACCACCTTTTTTCTTAAAAGGTATACATCTCTTGGTTATTTAAAGGTAATCGTTTTCTAGTTTTTTCTAGAATAATAATCTTAGTAGTTATTTTTATTTTTTGATTAAGAAATGCTGAAATGAACTACACTTTGATTATATTTTTAAATATGCAACTGTAATCTTTTAAAATCTTTGTAACTGAATACTCTTCATTAAATTTTTAGGCTATACTTTTTTGATAGATTATGTTAGAAGATAAAATTTCTTGGGATGAAGAAAAAAGATATTTTATTTAATAAACCTTGATGAGTGTTTTATTAAACTTAAGGGTATTCATTTTCTAAGATATCCTTAATCGATTTAGCTTTCTTTTTTCCTATCTTTTCTACTTCTTGTAATTCTTTTTCATCTGCGTTTACTATGTTTTTTATTGTTTTAAACTTTTTAAGCAAAGATTTAGCTATTGTTGGGCCTATACCAGGAAACGATTCTATAATATACTCTTGCAGTTCCTTTTGTGTTATTGGTTTTTTTGATTTTAATAAGCTAATATTTTTTCTTTTACCTTCTAACCTTTTAGCTATTGTCTCTATATAAGATGTTGTGTCTTTTTCATTTTTCGTGTATAATGTCGGAATTTGGAGATCTATTGCGATTGCAGATAACATCCCCCTTATTGAATTTGGATGGAAATTTCTTATTTTATATATGTTTTCTTCCCCTTCTATTATTAATATCGGGATATCAAAATTTTCTTTTAAGGAAATTAACTGCGTTATTATTCTTTTATCTATAATTGAGTTCAGAAAATCAATTACTGTTTTTCTTTCAATTCCAACTAAAACTTCTTTATCTTCTATTGTTTTTGATTGAATTATGAAATCTGCTGAAATGAGGCTTTTTGTATTAACCTTTATATGCTTTTTAGATAATTCCAGTATAATCTTTTTTTCCCTATAATCTGCTATTATCTCCATTATTGATACCTTTCTAGCGTATTGCTTGATTGCATTTGCTTTAAAATAAGTTTCATTGATTTTTCTTTTTTCTTTGCTGACCAATAATATCCTTGCTCTCTTGTATCTTTTGTCATTAACTGGATTATTCTTCCAGAAGATAACCTGCCTACTCTGCCCGCTCTTTGAATTGCTCTTATTTCCGAGGGAACACAATCATAAAATATTGCTAATGAAGCTCCTGTAATATCAAGTCCTTCTTCTCCAATAGAAGTGCAAATAAGTGTATTATAGTTTTCTTCTTCAAAGATTTTTATTGTACTGATTTGCTCTTTCTGCGATAGACCTGACTTTTGCCCTATTAACTTTAATGTTTTTATTTTTGGCTCTTGACTTAGAAAATTGATTATCTCATCTATTGTATCACGATAATTTGCAAATACAATAATTTTCGTTTTTTCTTGTTCTTTTTTAAGTATCTCTATTAATGCTAACAGTTTTGGATGTTTTATTCCCCTTTTTATCAATTCTTCATTTTTTTCAATTGCACTTTTTATTTCTTTGTTGTCAACCAACGCTTTTGCAGCTTTTGTATTTTCACTTTTTAACTTTTCCCAGTATTTTTGTATTGCTTCTAACCCTTGAGTTTCAAGAAGCTCCAGGATGTAATCTACTTTAAGCAAGTATGATGTTAGGGATATGCCATAAAATGCTATCTGGCTTTTATTTTCTATTTCCCTTCTAAATTGTGATTGTAGCTTTAGAATATCTGTTTTGTTTATAACATTTATTGGCTTGTGAAATCCGAGTTTTGCAAGATCTTTTAATCTTGATTTGTAAACACTTTTTATTATTTTGTGAACTTCTTTCATTTCTTTCGGCAATTCCACTTCTATCCATGTTATTTCTTTTTTCTTTACATATTTGGCTACTTCTTTATGCTGCTCTTCCCTAATTTCTACTTTTTCTATAAATAAGTTTTTACAGACTTCATTTATTTTTTCTTTTGTACTACCTGGAGAAGCTGTTAAGGCAATTATTCTTTGATGATTTGCTTGTTGATTATAAAAAAATGCAACTCTTGTGTTTGCGTAATTTTCTTTTGATCTGTGAGCTTCATCAATGACTAAAAGAGAAACATCCTCTAGACTTATTCTTTTATTTTCTAAATCTTTTTGAATAGTTTGAGGCGTTGCTATTACTATTTTGCTTTGCTTGAAAATCTCAGCTCTCTTTTTTGGAGAGATTATTCCAGTTAGCATTTGAATAAATTCTTCTTCTATATTTGTGTTTTCTTGAAACTCTTTTTTAATTTGAGCTGCTAAAGGCTTTGTTGGTGTAAGAAATGTTACTTGTGTATTTTTATAATCATTTAATCTTTTTACTGCAAGCAATATTGCTGTTTTCGTTTTTCCTAAACCTGTTGGAAGGATAATTAATGTGTTATGATGCAATGCTGTTTTTGCTATATTTTCCTGGTATTCTCTTGGCGTGTAATTTTTAATTTCAAACATAGATATAAAGATTTAAAAGTATATTTAAAGTGTGTTATCTTATGTTAACTAAAATTTTAGGAATTATAGATATTTTAGCAGCTTCTTTTCTTGTACTTGCGGGAGTTGATATTATTTTTATCGGAGTTTTTATCATTATTGCTGTTCTGCTTTTGTTAAAGAGCTTAATTTTTTTAACTAACTGGTCTAGTTGGATAGATTTGATTGCTGTTGTTTTCATGATTTTAATTTTATTTAATTTTTACACTATTTTTAATTTACTTTTTGCATTGTGGCTGTTACAAAAAGGAATTCTTTCTTTTTTTTAAAAGCGATCTGAGAATATCTTTTTTCCATACTCTATATGCCTAAAATAGACAAGTGTAAGTATTAATGCGGCGATTAAAGCAAGAATTAATGCCACTTTTACTGATAAGAAACCTATTAAAATTAAGAATATACCTGCTATCGATGCTGTAAAAATATATGTTGTTCTTGAGTGCATTGCGATGTAGTTTCCAGGCAGGGTTGAAAATGGGATTAGATTTCCAATTATTATCCACGTATTTACTAGAACTCCTGTTTCTGACTCTAATAACATAAAGAATATTAAGGCTATGAAACTTGACAATAATCCAGCTATTGTGATTCTTGAAGCTTCATGATCTCTTATATATTTGTATTTTCTGTCTATTCTTTTTGTATCTAAAGAAAAGCTCGATATTGCTGTAAGGTATTGCAAGCCTGATGTAATCAATGTTATAATTAACGCTGTTATCTGCCCTAAGTATGTTGGTAGAGGGATGTGAAATGCTTTTAATGAAATCTTTTTTTCTGATTCTTGAATTTTCCACAAGTTGAAATTTAACGAAACTCTATAATATTTTGCTGCTAACTTGTAGCCCAGGATAAGAGCCTTGATTGATATTGCTACTATTATGAATGTTCTAAAAAGGTTTATCAGCCAAGAACCTAAAGTTGTAACATCTTTTCTGTCATTATAAGCAAAAATTAATGTTAATAAAATTATTACAATTAAACTATCTAGAATTTCCCCTGAGAATTTTAATGATTCCTTCTTCATGCCCTGCGCCAACTATTGCGAATATTTTCTTATCCGGGTTATTAGTCATTAGGCTATATAAGTTTTTTGCCATAACTTGGTTTCTTTCTTCTACTAAAACCTTGTAAACATTTGGATAAGATTGTTTTACCATCTGAATCATTTTTTCTATTGTTTCTTTAGGTGGAGTTTTTTTGAGATCAAATGGTTCTATCTGCTGTTTTCTTGTTATTATTCCTTTTATTATTTCTTTAATGAATCTTAATTTTTCTCTCCATGTTATGCTTTTTGACAATCTTTTTAGTGTTATAGATATGTCTTGGTCTATTAGAGCCATTGTTAATTTGTGTTTTTTTGCTAATTTTATTGCAGTCTTCATTTCACTCCCGGGGTGAACTCCAACTAATTTTCCTAGTTTTTTTTCAATATAAGCTCCTACTAAATTTATGAGAAATCCCTTTACACCTAACTGTTTTATATCTTTTATACTTAGCTTTTTTTTATGAAATAGTGCATATACCCTTTTTTGATCTAATTCTACAGCTATAATTTCCGGTTTTTTTGCTTCTATAAACTCTTTTACCTGATCAATTGATTCTTGGGCTATATGGGAGGTTCCAAGCAGATATATATTTCTGTAAGATAGCATATCATAAGAGAAATCTTTAAATATATAAAGTGAGTGTAGAAAACTATGTTAAGAACAAAAAGAGTTACTGAAGTTTATGATATGAAAGTTTTTACAGATGATGGAAACTACTTTGGGGATATTGAGGAAAGTATATTGTCTTCTAACAAAGTTTTTGGATGGAAGGTAAGAGCAACTAAAGGTTCGCATTTAAACAAGGTTTTAGGCGGGGCTAAGGGGGTTATTGTTCCACATCAAATGATTAAATCCTTTGGAGATGTTGTTTTGATAAGTAGAGATGCTATTCCTCAACAAGAGCAAAGCGAAGAGGAAGAGTAAAATTTATATAGTTCTGAAATCAAAAGATTTTTATGGCTTCATCTTTGCAGAATGCTATCCAATTTTTTCAAGAGTTTGGTTTATTTGATGTAGTTTTACCCTTTCTTTTGGTTTTTTCTCTTGTTTTTGCAGTATTAGAGAAAACTATGATTTTGGGGAAAGAAAGCGCTAGCGGCAAGGATATCCCTAATAAGAACTTGAATGCTTCAATGGCATTTGTTATTGCTATGTTGGTTATTGCAAGCACTAGGATTGTAAGCATTATTAATACTGCTTTGCCGAATATTATATTATTACTTGTTGTTTCATTGATGTTTTTGTTACTTATTGGTATCTTTGTTGGAACTGGAGAATTCAAATTTTCTGAAAGTCATAGTTCTGCGAACAAATTTATCTTGTTTGTAATGTTTTTAGGGGTTGTTTTAGTGTTTTTAGATGCAATTCCTACTGATTCTGGGAAAAGCTGGCTGGATTTTGTCTGGGATTTTGTCTTAACTCAATGGAGTGGCGCTGTATTCTCTTCTATTATTATCTTTTTAGTAATATTGGGAGCAATAGCTTATGTTACAAATTCTCCTAGTTCAGGAAAGGAAAATAAAAAAGGAGCTGATTGATTATGGTTTCACAAATACAAGATGTTTTTGCACAACTGCAAGATATAGGGCTTTATGATTTTTTACTGCCTTTTTTGTTGGTTTTTACTATTGTTTTTGCTATATTAGAGAAAACTTATATTTTTGGGAAGACTACTGGTGGAGAATCTAAGAGAAATATTAATGCAGTTGTTGCTCTTATCCTAGGACTTGTTATTATTAACCAGTTTGAAATTATTCAGAGTTTAAATAATTTCTTGCCTAAAATATCATTTTTTATTATTGTGTCATTAATGATTTTGATATTATTTGGTTTATTTGGTGCTAATGTGGAGAGTGGTCTTGGTGGATTTTTATTATTGATTGCTGCTTTGGCATCACTTGTTGCAACCTACTGGGCATTAGGACCAAGTTTAGACTTTAGAGTCCCTTATTGGGTTTTAGATAATGTTGCTACTATAATCGCTTTGCTCATTATTATGGTGATAATTTTTGCTGTAATCAATAGTGGTAAAACAGATAAGAACTCTTTTGCAGATGCACATAATGCGTTAGAGCTTATGTTTGGAAGAGGTCCGAAAGGTAAATAGTCATGGCAACCGTTTTAGATATTAGTTTGTTGAATCTAATTGCACCTATTTTTTCCTTTATTTTTATCTTTACTCTTGTTTATGCGGTCATGGACAAATTTAAGCTAGTTGGAGATAATAAAGGAATTCATGCTGCAATTGCTTTTTCTATAGCTATGGTTTTTATGTTTGCGGGAGATGCTATTAAATTTGTTAATTTCATAACTCCTTGGTTTGTCATCATGCTTGTAGTTGGCTTGTTTATTATTAGCTTTTTTGTGTTTTTCGGGGTCCCTACAAAAGTTATAGGGGAACAAGTTATGACTGATCCCAGGGTTGTTTGGACGATTATAATTATTAGTATTATTATCTTATTTGTTTCTATAGGGCAGGTATTTGGTTCTGACTTACCTGGTCAATTTGATGATAAAGGCCAGAGAATAGCAGTAGACACAGATAGTGGCACTGCAACGTCGGAAGGATTGCAGGCAATTGTGCACCCAAGGGTTTTAGGGGCTCTATTTTTGTTGATTATTGCTGCTTTTGCTATAAGGCTTATATCAGAAAATATAGTACCGATGAAATAAATTATTTCTTTAATTTATTAGTTATTCTTTCTAGTTCTTTGATATTTGTAACTAATGGATCTAATATTTTTTCAAATACTTTTTCTAGTGCTTTCATTTCAGTACCAATGTTTAATATATTTTCGTTGTATTCAGAAACTTTTCCTAGAACTGCTTTTTGAAGATTATTAAAACGATCTTGAGTTCTGATAAGCTCTTGTTTTATAGAAACCATTTCTCTGTCATTACGATCTTTCCAGAGTTCAAAATCTCCTGCTCTTGACATAAACTCCTGCCATCTTTCATCTATTATTGATTCGGCAATTTCCTGGATTTCTTCTGTTGAAGATGGTTGTTTGTAATATTGTTGCGGGCTATAGTTTCTTTCTATTACGGGGAATTCAGATTTTTCTTCCCATGGAGAAGGAGCTTCTTCCATTAATTCCTGCTCGGCATCTTGTTCTTTTGCTTTTTTTGGAGCACTTGTCGTAAACTGATCTAAAGTATCTAAAATATTTTGCTGTTTTACTGGCTTTTCTTCAATAGGTTTTGAATCATTTGCTTGACTGTAAGGATTTTTTTGTTCTGGTATCTTTATCACCTCTTTTTTCTAAAGCTTTTTGCAATTGTGAGTCAGTTACAAATTTTAGTGGACTCCAAAATTCAATATATTTTTCTAAAACTTTTAATTGTTCTTTTTTTGCAAAAAATCTTAGCTCTTCTACTATTTTTATTACTGAATTTTTTATTTCAAATATATCTGTTTTTAATTCTCTAACATCATTATTTACTTCTTTTATTTCTTGATGAAGCTTTTTGTATTCTGCAATCATATTTTGGTTAACTATTAATACTCTATCTCTTAAATTATCATATCTTGCTTCAAGAAGCCTTACTCTTTCTGATGGGTCAATTTGAAACTGCTCTTGCATTCTTATTGATACATTATTCAGGCTTAAAAACATTTTGCTTTTCATAATGTTTTTATATAGCTTAAGTTTAATGTAATTATGCTGTTTGACAAGAAAGTTAAGCCTGGGGATTATGTTATTGAAAAAGAAGGTGCAAGTACAATTCTCAAGATAAATTATGATGGATACCCTTCTATCCCTAGTGTTGAAGATAGTGAATCTACTATGGCAAAAGTTATTGATATCCTTGTTGAATCTCCTGGAGTCAATACAATTCTTTTTACTCAAAGAAGAAATTATGTTTACAGTTATGAGCAGACCAATATTTTAAGTGAGATTGCGGGAGTTTATAGTTATCTAATAAAGCAGAAGAAGATTTTGTCTTTGAGCTTTTTTGAACAAACAGAAGCTTTTCAGTTCTATGCTGGTGAATGGAGGGAAACTTTAAACTCTCTTGTTTATAATTTATTAAAAAGTGATCCTATAGGGGCTTACGTTGAAATCAAGAGAGTTGCAAGGGAAGAGCGCATCAAAATAAGGAAAACTAGTTCTTTAGAAGAAGTGCATGCAAGATCTGCTTATATTGAAACACTGAATTATCTTATTAAACTTTTAGAAGGAACTGCATTGATTTCTACTGTTAAAAATTCTCTTGCAGGGCATATTGTGGGGAGCAGGGGAATTTATAGAACTGTTTTTAAACCTGAAATTGGACCGGATTTTGTTTTTACAAGATTAATGGCTGAGATTCCTTTGCATGCAGAGGAAATTGATGCTTATAGCCTGGATATTGGAACAGATGTAACTATTTATAAAATCCCAAATGACATTAAGTATTATTATCATTTAAGCCCCCCTGAGTTTAAGATTTCTGAGGAAAAATATGTGCTGCTGGATTTAGCTAGAAATTCTATGCTTGAGTATAAGCCTAAGAAGGAAGAATTTACTGATCCTGAAAAGATGAGGAGAACTTTTTTTAATATTGGCAAAGATATGCTTGGTGAATTGGCTGAGCATAGGGGTTATGATTTGAGTTATGCTGAGATGGATGAGCTTGCACACATTCTTGTAAGATATACTGTTGGATTTGGATTTGTTGAGCTTTTACTTAAAGATAAAAATATTCAGGATATTAATGCGAATGGTCCTATCGGGGAAACTCCGCTTTTTATTGTTCATGGGGTTTATGATGAGTGCACTACGAACATTCTTCCTGCTAGGGAAGATGGAGAAAGCTGGGCAACTAAATTCAGGATTATTAGCGGAAGACCCTTAGATGAGGCCAATCCTGTTTTAGATACTGAGCTGATTCTGCCTTATGCCAGAGCAAGAGTTGCTGCAATGGGGAGACCTTTGAATCCTACTGGACTAGCTTTTGCTTTTAGAAGGCATAGAGATAATCCTTGGACTTATCCTTTGTTTATCTCTAATAGGATGATGGGACCTTATGCTGCTGGATTGTTAAGCTTTTTAGTAGATGGAGGAAGATCAATGCTATTTGCCGGAACAAGAGGATCTGGTAAGACTTCTTTATTGGGAAGTACTTTAGTTGAACTGATGAGAAAACATAGATTGATAACGATAGAGGATACCCAGGAGATTCCTGTTGATTATTTAAGAAAAATCGGATATAATATTCAATCTATGAAAGTGAGGAGTGCTTTGACTAAAGGAGGAAGTGAGGTTGGAGCCGATGAGGGAATAAGAACAAGCCTAAGATTTGGAGATAGCAGTTTGATTGTGGGGGAAATTAGGTCAACGGAGAGTAAAGCTTTGTATGAAGCTATGAGAGTTGGAGCATTAGCCAATTTAGTTGCTGGCACGATTCACGGTGCAAGCCCTTATGCTGTTTATGACAGAGTTGTGAATGATTTAGAAGTTCCTAAAACGAGTTTCAAAGCAACCGATATTATTGTGATTAGTAATCCTGTTAAGACAAGTGGCGGGTTGCATAAACAAAGGAGAGTTTTGCAGATTACTGAAGTTAGAAAACATTGGAAAGATGATCCTTTGAGAGAAAATGGATTTGTAGATTTAATGAAATATGATGTCAAAGACGATCTTTTAAAACCTACAGAGGCTTTGCTCCAGGGAGATAGCGATATTTTGAAATCTATTGCCTCTCAAGTTAAAGAATTTACTGGCAATTGGGACGCAGTTCTTGATAATATACAATTAAGAGCTAATACTAAAAGAGCTTTAGTTGAAACAGCCAATAAAACAGGGAATTATCAATTATTAGAAGCTGATTTCGTTGTTAAAAGCAATGATGCATTTCATCAAATTATAGATGATGCTGGAGAAGAAACGGGGAGCTTAGAAAGCAAGAAAATCTTCTTTGAATGGGAAAACTGGCTAAAAAAAGAGGTTAAGAAGTTTAAGACATGAAAGAAGAGGATATTATAAGAAAGTATCAGAAGAAATTAAAGAGCAACATTTCTATGGAGGATGCAGAAGATTATAATCCGGGTACTTTTTCAAGAGAATATCAAACATTTAGAAAAGGTTCATTGAGCACTGGGAGAAATTTATATGAGAATGCATGTAATAATCTTGAAGATGTTTTAAGAATTAAAGTAAAGAATAAGGATTATGATAAATTAAAAGAAAGTATTGATATTATTCATTTGGATATTACTCCTGAGGGAGCTGCAAGTTTTGCGAGTTTTATATCTTTATTTATCATTTTTATTGGTCTTGTTTTAAGCGGTCTTATCTGGGTTATTACTAAAGAATTTAGTTTTACAATACTAGCAATATTTTTGCTTTTCTTTTTTATTGGAGCACTGTTATTGAAGCCTTTGACATCTATTCCTAACTATCTTGCGAATAAATGGAGATTAAGGGCTGGAAATCAGATGGTTTTGTGCATCCTATATGTTGTTATGTACATGAGACATACCTCAAATTTAGAGCATGCTTTAAAATTTGCGGCCGATCATGTTGGTAATCCTTTGTCTTTGGATTTAAGAAAGATATTTTGGGATGTTGAAACTGGAAAATATTCAACTATTAAGGAGAGTCTTGATTCTTACTTAGTTAAATGGAGAGATTATAATCTTGAATTTGTTGAGGCTTTCCATCTTATTGAGGGAAGCTTGTTGGAAGAGAGTGAAGATAGGAGAATAAGTTTACTGGAAAAATCTTTAGAAGTTATGTTAGATGGAATGTATGAGAGAATGCTGCATTATGCACATGAATTACAGAATCCAATTACCATACTGAATATGCTTGGAGTTGTTTTGCCTGTTTTAGGTTTAGTTATTTTGCCTTTAATAGGAAGCTTAGTTCAGGGAAGCGGGGCTATTAAAGCATTTGTTTTATTTTTACTTTACAATGTATTTTTACCTGTATTTTTGTATTTATTTGGGACAAGTGTATTAACTAAAAGACCGACTGGATATAGCGAGGCAGATATTCTCAAAAAAAATCCTAGACTTAGGAAGTATTCTTATATTGTTCTTCCTATTGGGAATAGAGAAATTTTATTTCATCCTTTTTGGATAGGATTTTTTGTTTTTTTGATTATTGGATTTATTGGGCTGATACCACTCCTTATGATGTTAAGTGGAACTGATTTCTCACTTTTAGGAATTGAGGTTGTTAATATGACTTCAGCAGATGGTAAAATTTGCAGTTTTGGTGAAAATTGCTTTGGACCATTTGGACCAGGATCTGTTTTATTTGGTTTGTTTTTTCCCTTGGGACTTGCTTTAGGTATTGGTACTTACTATAGGTTAAGAAGTAAAAATCTTATTGCTTTAAGGAATAACATAAAAAATTTAGAAAAAGAATTTTCAGGAAGCTTGTTTCAATTAGGAAATAGAGTTGGAGATGGTGTACCTGTTGAGGTTGCTTTTAATGATGTTGCCCAGAATATGGAAGGAACTCCAACCGGAGACTTTTTTAAAACTGTAAACTATAACATACAGAGACTTGGGATGAGCGTTAAAAGCGCCTTGTTTGGTAGTAATGGGGCTATCAGAATGTTTCCTAGTAACTTAATTGAAACAAGCATGAAAGTTTTGCTAGAGAGCAGTAAAAAAGGAACTACAATTGTCGCTAAATCTTTGATTAGTATTTCTACTTATGTTAATAGGATTCATCAGGTAAACGAAAGATTGAAAGATTTATTGAGTGATACTTTATCTAGCATGAAAAGTCAAATTAGTTTTTTAAGCCCAATCATTTCAGGAATTGTTGTGGGAATAAGTACTATGATTGTTACTATTATTGTAAAACTTGTAGTTGAGCTTAACTCTCAATCTGGAGGAGCAGATTCTGTTGTTCCTGGAAATTTGGCTGCTATTGCCGGCATTTTCAGTATATCTAATATAATTCCTAGTTACTATATGCAGTTGATTATAGGTTTGTACTTAGTTGAAATTGTGATAATTTTAACTTTATTGTCTACTAGAATTGAGCATGGACTGGATTCTTTGCAAGAACAATATAACATGAGTAGCAACTTATTTTCTTCTTCTATTCTGTACTTTATTTTAGCTGTTATTGTTACAGTTATATTTACTTTCTTAGTATCCTCTATTGTACCTTCTTCTTCTTCTGTGTCTTTTAATTAAACTTTTTTATCATAAAGATTATATTTTTTCCTAAGAATTTTGAGTTTATGATTCTGAAATTGTATTTTTTAATTATTTTTTTTAATTGAAAATAACTTATGAAGTTATAATACCTTTGCAAAGTTTCATTTTTCTTATTCCATGGAATATATGTTTCTTGTTTTTTTAAGATGAATT
>CAYIAV010000004.1:0-21842 GCA_964361505.1 Candidatus Woesearchaeota archaeon
GGAGGTTATCCTAATGTCGGTTCTGAAGCAGCAAAAGAAAACTTGCATGATATCAAAGAGTCCTTAGCTGGCACAGACATGGTATTTGTATGCGCTGGAATGGGTGGAGGAACAGGAACAGGAGCTGCACCTGTAGTAGCAAAACAAGCTAAAGAAACAGGTTCAATTGTCATAGGCACTGTTACAATGCCATTAAACATTGAAAAAGCCAGAATCGACAAAGCCGAATTTGGTCTACAACAATTAAGGCAAGTATGCGACACAGTTATTGTTATAGACAATAACAGATTAGTGACTATAGCAGGTAATTTGCCATTAAAACAAGCATTCGCTGTAGCAAATGAATTGGTTTCAACAATGATTAAAGGTATTGTAGAAACAATAGCAGTTCCCTCTTTGGTAAACCTAGACTACGCTGATGTAAAAGCCATTATGACAAATGGTGGGGTTTCCATCATAGGAATTGGCGAATCAGATACTGATGCAAGAGTAGACGAAGCTGTAAAGAGAGCTCTAAGCAACCCATTATTAGATGTAAGCTACGCTGGAGCAACAGGTGCATTAATTCATATTACTGGTGGAGAAGATTTAACATTAGATGACGTAAGCAGAGTAGGTGAAGTTGTCTCTGATGCACTAGACCCTGATGCTCAAGTTATTTGGGGAGCAAGAATCTCTGATGATATGAACAACAAGCTCAGGGTTATGGTAATCATAACAGGAGTAAGTTCGCCATACATTTTGGGAAAGCAATCTTTTTCACAATCATCTGAAACTAGTAGAAGACTAGGAAATGAGCTAGGAATCGAGATGGTAAAGGCGCATAAAGGATTTCTTTAACCCCCTTTTAATGCCTTTAGGGCTAATGCTCCCCGGCATTAGTCTTTTTTTATTTTTTTAATTCTTTTTACTATAATTCTACCCAATTACGAGAATCTTTGACTAACCTATTTGGTGATCTCCAAAGATATGTATCCTTCAAAAGGTGGCCTACCAAAAATTCAGAAGAGAAATCATCATTAACTTTCTTAAAAGCTTTAATCTCATAGGGGTAGATAAAACCTAAAACAAGAATCTCGCCACATTTACCAGACTTTCCAATATTATCAGCATCAACTATAGCCCTGTTTGCACAAATTTGAAGCTTGTAAATTGTCCTCTTTGGTTGTTTAAGAACATCAAATCTTGTAGGTGCAAAAAATTGAGCCAGTTCTGGGTTGTAAGTAGTAGAAATAAGTGGAGAAACTCCAAGCATACCAGTATGCATATCAATTAACATAGAAATATCATGTTCATTTTCCTCTTCTACAATTCTTTTAGCTTCTAAAACTCTTTCAAAGTTGCCTGATTTAAAAGCCCGAGATGATATACCTTGCAATTGCATTCCAGCCACATCCCCTCTAAAAACCACTACAGCATCTTCAGAATTCCCAATTCTATATTTTTGGGGCACTTTAGAATAATCAAAAGTTAGTAAATTATAGTGTAAAGTTTCAAAATCGGATACTATGCTGTTGTCTGAATTAAAAATCATAAGTTCATGTAATACTAAAAATTTTAAACCTTATCTTTAATCTTCTTTCTTTATCTCTTCTCTAACATCTTTAAATTTATCTTTAATCTTGTCAAAAAACCCTTTACTTTCCTTAGCAGCTTTTTTAACAGCAGTTACATTTTCTTCTTTTACAATAGGAAAAGCACTAGGGTTCATAGTAGAATTTCCATACTCATCAAAATAAGTAACAGTATTAAGCTCATTTCTTTTTTTTTCATATCCTTTTTCTTCAGAATAACCAAGAGGGACAACACTTACAATCTTATAATAGTCAGGAGTTCTTAAAATTCTAGCTACTTCATCTTCATCAAAAGCGCTAATCCATGTAGAATTGACACCTAAGTCAGTAGCTTTCAATAAAATATTTTGAGTAGCAGCAGAACAATCTTCAAGTCCATAAATTTCAGCTCTATCATTATAAAATCTTTGTAAATTAGTCAAATCGCTGCAAACAACAATAACAGCAGAAGCCTGCCCAACCCATAATTGATCTCTACATGCCTTTCCAAGATATGATTTCTTAATGGAATCAGTTACCACAATAAATCTCCAATCCTGTAAATTACCAGCAGATGGAGCCTTAATAGCAGCATCTAACAGTTTGCTTATAACCCCAAAATCAACCTGTTTGCTAGTAAAAGATTTTACCGAAAATCTTTGTTCAATCGCCTTGTCTAGTTCCATTTTACAAAAGATTTAAATTAGAAAAGGTATATAAAAATTTCCAATGGAATATTCCTCACTAGTTGAAGTGTACAAAGCCCTAGAATCAACATCTAAAAGGCTCGAAAAAACAGAAATAATCTCCGAATTCTTAAAAAAAACAAGCAAAGAAGAGATAAAAACAATAATTTATTTGTTAGAAGGGAGAGTTTTTCCAGAATGGGATGAAAGAAAAATTGGTTTCAGCACAAGACTGATGATTAAAACAATAGCTTCTGCTTCAGGAAAATCACCTAAAGAAATCGAATTAAAACTAAATAATCTTGGAGACCTTGGTTTGGTAGCAGAAGAAGCTCTTAAAACTAAAGTTCAAGCAACATTATCAAAAAAGAGTTTAGATGTAAACAAGGTTTTTTCAAATCTCCAAAAGCTTTCAACTTTAGAAGGCCGAGGTACTGTAAATAAAAAAACAGCTTTAGTAATTGAACTTTTAGCTCATTCTTCTCCAGAAAAATCAAAATATATTGTAAAAACAATTTTGGAAAAGCTCAGAATAGGCATAGCTCAGGGGATTATAAGAGATGCAATAGCAAAAGCATATTTTTTAGATCCAAAAGAGATAGAGAAAGCAGCAGATATCACTGGGGATTATGGTGAGGTGGCAGAGCTTGCAATTTCTAACAGTTTAAAAGAGATAAAGTTAAGTCCTGAAAAACCTTTAAACTCAATGCTTGCTGTTATAGCAAAAGATGTTAATGAAGCATATAAAGCATTAGGCAAAGAAGTTCAATTTGAGTATAAGATAGATGGATTTAGGTTGCAGGCACTAAAGGGAAAAACAATAAAACTTTATACAAGAAGGCTGGAAAACGTTACAAAACAGTTTCCGGAAATAATTGAATATATAGGCAAATACGTTTCAGCTCATGATTTCATTTTAGACGCAGAAGCCGTAGCTTTTGATATAAAAACGGGAAAACATAAGCCGTTCCAAACAGTATCTCAAAGAATAAAAAGAAAATATAATATTGAAGAAATGGCAAAAAAATTCCCCGTAGAATTAAACGTCTTTGATATAATGTATTATAACGGAAAATCAGTTACAGATAAGCCATTGAAAGAAAGAAGGAAAATTTTAGAATCAATAATAAAACAGCAAAAGAAAAAAATAGTTTTGACAGAAAAACTTGTTACTTCAAAAACAAAAGAAGCTGAAAAGTTTTTTAAAAAATCAATAAAAGAAAGCTATGAAGGATTAATGGCAAAAAACTTAGAATCCAAGTACAGACCTGGAAGATATGTCAATGGTTGGATGAAACTAAAAAAAATCTTAGATCCTTTAGATGTAGTTATCATAAAAGCAGAATATGGTGAAGGAAAAAGAGCCGGCTGGTTAACAAGTTTCACAATTGCATGCAAAAATAAAAATAATCTTTTAGAACTAGGAAAAGTCTCTACAGGTGTAAAAGAAAAAACAGTAGGTTTAACATACAATGAACTAACAAAAATCTTAAAGCCCCTAATCATAGAAAAAAGAGGAAAAGAAGTAGTAGTTAAGCCAAAAATAATTATTGAAGTTGCTTATGAAGAAATCCAAGAGTCGCCAACATACACTTCTGGATATGGTTTAAGATTTCCTAGAATTTTGAGACTAAGAATGAATGAAAAAAAAGTAAAAGAAATTGATAGTTTAAATAAAGTAATAAAAATTTACAACTCTCAAAAAGGTAAAAAATAAGTTATAATATAACAACTAATCAATAACAATCTTTATATATAGAAATGTTTTTACAGGTAAATAACAAAATCCTATAAAAAAGAGGTGGTAAACACCAGGAGTGTGGTTTTACATGATTGTAAAAGAGGAGTTCCTAAATAAGTTAAGACAGTTTTTTGGTTTAAATTTATATGAAGTCCGAATTTGGACAGCTTTGCTTTCTAGAGGTGTTTCAACAGCAGGGGAATTATCTGATATTGGAAATGTTCCAAGATCCAGAGCATACGATATTCTTGAATCTTTAGAAAAAAAAGGCTTTGTAGTTATGAAACTGGGCAAGCCAATAAAGTACATTGCAGTTGAGCCAAAAGAAGTTGTTGAAAGAGTTAAAAGATTAGTAATGGATGATGCTCACGACTCTGTAAAAAAATTAGAAGAATTAAAAACAACAGATGTTTTAAGGGAATTAGATCTTTTGCATAAACAGGGAATAGAATTCATAGAACCAACAGACCTATCTGGAGCAATTAGGGGCAGGCACAATATATATGCACATATGGAGTCTTTGATTAAGAATGCAGAAAAGTCAGTTACAATTGTCACGACAGGTAAAGGTTTGGTAAGAAAAAGTGAAGCATTGAAATCAACATTAGATAAGTTAAAGAAAAAAAATGTGAGAATAAGAATTGCTGCAAATATAACAAAAGCTTCATTGGATGCAGCAAAAGAAATGGGAAAAATCGCAGAAGTGAAATCAACCAATAAAATTAATGCAAGATTCTGCATCATTGATAACAAAGATTTGATATTCATGGTTATGAGTGATGAAAATGTTCACCCAAGCTATGATGTTGGTATATGGGTAAACACACCATTATTCACATCTGCATTAGACAACATGTTTGAGTTAGCTTGGAAAGACATGACCCCACTAGACAAAGTAAAAGTCTAATTTCTTTCTTTTTTTTATTTATATAGCAATTGATATACTTAAGATTATCAAAAATATACAATGATGTATAGCTAAACTGCAACTTAAAATTTGAGATTTTCCATATTCTCAATCAAAGGTTATTTTTACCATACATACAGATTTCTTTAATTATCTTAACTGCTTCATTTCATAACTCCTAACTAAATCCATTAAAATTTTGCTTCTTTCTTTTAAAATCTCAGTAGGCAACTGTTTTAACTTAAAAGCTTCTGTTCCCGGTCTAGAACTAAATCTTGCTAAATTAACCACCTCTGGTTTTACTTGTTTAATGAAGCCTCCCAATCGCAGCAAGCTACGGGGTAAGCCCCAAGAAGGAATCTAATCCATAAGCTCCATTGTCAGTAGAAGTTAAGTGAAAATATTTGGTGTTTTGATTTTTCTTAGTCCTTATTTCTTTAACAATTAGATTATAATCCAAACTCTGAATTTTCCCCTTAGCAGTTTTAGTTTCACAAAAACTGCAGATATCAGTGCATCCTTGTTCTATTTGTATTACTTCCTTGTTTTCATTTTCAAATTTTGGTAAACTCAATTTATTTATGGCACTTTTGTCTAAAAATTCAACTCTTTCAGAATTAATTGTATTACTTATCTTATCAACATTAAATGTATTTATTAATGAAGCCTTAGGGTATAATCTCCTTAATTTTTCTTTTTCAGCCTCAGCCATGCACCCGCTTATAACAATCTTCTTATGCTTGCCATATAACCTGGAAAGTCTATTTTTTATTTTATTAGCAGTAGTCTGTTTAACAACGCAGGTATTGACAATAACAACATAAGCTTCATTTTCATTATTAACAATCTCAAAATTATCTTTTTTCAAAACTCCCTTCATAATGTTAGAATCATCATGATTAGCCCTACACCCATAGCCCTCAACATAGACTTTTGTCATAAAAAATAGAATTTAGTTAAATTTAAAAATACATCTTCTAGCATATACTTTATGTCTGACAACATCAGAGGACACAGTTAGAATCTATTTTCTAGACATTATAATATCAAAATTTAGGAGTTAATATGGAAACTATAAAGGATTTTAAGTGGAATCAAGGAATGAATGTTCTTGAGTTAGTCGAAAAAATAGGAAAAATTGGTTTTCAAGGAACAGAGTTAAACAAAGCAAGCAATGTAGTTCTAAAAATGAAAAAGGAAGGAGCCAAAATATTTTTAACATTCACTTCCAACATGGTCACTTCAGGATTAAGAGGTTTCTTTGCCCAATTAATAAAATTAAAAATTCCTTATGCAATAGTCACAACTGTAGGTTCAATAGAAGAAGATATAATGAAAGCTCATGGCGAAAAATTCATAATAGGAAAATTTAACTCGGATGATGTTTCTTTGTATGAAAAAGGAATAAATAGAGTAGGTAATCTTTTTATTTCAAATGAAAGCTATATGAAATTTGAAGATTTGATAAATCCAATATTAACAAATCTTTATAACAAAAAAAAGAAATGGTCTGTTTCTGAAATGTTATATGAAATAGGTTTAACCTTAAATGATGAAAACTCGATTTTATACCAGGCATCTAAAAATAATATTTCAATATATTGCCCAGCCATAACAGATGGTGCATTTGGATTTCATTTATATTTATTCCAGCAAAAAAATAAAGACTTCATGATTGATGTAGTTCAGGATTTTGGTAATATCTTGTTATCAGTTAGTCAAGATGACAAAAAAGGTTTAATTAGCTTAGGAGGCAGCATCTCAAAACATCACGCAATCTTAGCTGCTTTGTTAAACGGAGGCTTAGATTATGCAGTTTACATGACAACAGCTTCATCAAAATCAGGAAGTATGTCCGGAGCAACCACAGAAGAGGCTAAATCCTGGGGTAAAATAAAAGACGATTCAGATGCTTCAACAGTTATAGGAGATGTAACAATAACATTCCCATTAATGATGATTAAAGTATTAGAAATTTTACACAAAGAAAATTTATTGGAAAATGGCTAAATTCATTTTAAACAAGTCAAAAGCACTAGAACAGTATAACCTATTAAGAGAATTATGTGATGAAGTTATTTATAGCTTTAAAACAAATCCAGAAGTAGGAAAAATATTAGAAGAAGAAACTAAATGTAAGTTAGCTGTTCACACAACAGAAAGTTTAGAAAATATTAAAGATAAAAAAAGAGTTTGGTTTTTCGCTCAAGCATGGAATGAAAAAGAAATAGAATTTTTAACAGACAAGATTCATGGTTTTGTGATAGACAATGAAGCAGATTTAATTATTTTATTAAATTATTTAAAAAATAAAGATATTAAAATTAATTTAGCTCTAAGAATGCGTTTAAAAGAAAATACAATACATACAGGAAAGTATTTTGTCTTTGGCATGTATACTCGTGAAATTAATAAACAGATTAAAAAGCTTAAAAATAATAAAAATATAAATAGTTTAGGAGTCCATTTTCATAGAAAAACTCAAAATGTAAGTGAATGGAATTTAAAGTTAGAATTAGAAGAGGCATTATCTAAAGAAACATTAGATTCAATAGATTTCTTAAACATAGGTGGTGGAATCCCGTGGAATTACAGGAATTATAATATTAATGTCATTCCAGAAATTTTCAACAAAATTAAAGAATTAAAATCTTGGTTTAAAGGAAAATTATTTTTAGAGCCTGGAAGGTTTATAGCTGCTCCTTCAGTCAAGCTAGAAACAGAGGTTAAAAGTATTGATAAAAACAATATCACGATAGATTGTAGTGTTTTCAATGGAGGCATGGATACTTTCCTGTTAAACATTAGGTTATTATTAGAAAATGAATCAGATTCAGGAGAATTTTATACAATTAAAGGCGTGACTCCAGATTCTTTAGATATTTTCAGATATCAAGTAAAACTAAAAAACAAGCCAAAAGTGGGGGATAAATTAATTTTTCTAGATGCAGGAGCTTATAATTTTAGTACTGATTTTTGTAATTTAAAAAAGTTAGAAACAGAGGTGATATATTAATCAAAAACATTAAAAATGATAATTGATAGAATAAGTTATGGAAAATCAAGATATTTGGAATGTAATCCTATCGATAGCATCACTTGGAGTAGGAGTAATTGCTATAGTAAACGAAGAAGATAGGGTTTTAATAATTAGCTTATTTTCATTATTTCTTATGGGACACTTTTTGTATAACGTGTATTCTAAACTAGACGACCAAACAGAGAGTATTAGAAAAATAAATGAAAAACTTAAAATACATGAACAGCTTATAGAAATAAAAGCAGATATAAAAGCTTTGAAAGAAAAGATAAAAAATGGATAAAAAAGGATATGCAGAAAGGGAAATTTTAAATCTTATCAAGTATGCTGCAGGTGCAGCTTTGTTGTATATTGTGCTAAAATCATTTTTTCAGGCTATAGGGAAATAGATTGTTAATACCATCCATTCACTGCTAACTAAACAACATCGCGCAGTAACTTTCTATTAATGTTAAGATCCCAAAATTACAGTGGAGAAGATTTATATAATCTAAAGTCGATTTTAGGAGACCCTATAAAAATTAAGAATTACTCAACAGTAATCAGAAAGGTTTTTTAATAAAAGTATGATAAAAACATTATGCCAGCAAAAAAATCAGTAAAAAAGAAATCATACTACAGTAAAAAACAAAAGAAAGGAAAATAATTACTTAAGAGATTTAGGTAATACCTCTTTTGAATTAAAATCAAAATTCTTTATTTCTTTTATACTAACTGGAGTAACAATTCTGGAGCATAAAGCATTCAGTGTATAAGGCATTCTTATCAATCTTATATACCCTTTAGAAACCCATGGATCAATAGGAAATTCTTTAAATTTTTTATTCAATAATTCTCTTTCCTTAATACTTAAGCTATAAGCTTTTTTATCAAAGACATGAAAATGAAAGCCTCTTCCAGAATAAACAATTTTTATATTGTTAAAATCTTCTTTTAATTCATTATAAAGTTTATAAGCATGAATCTTACTTTTCTCTAAACAGTTTTCACAAGTATAAATGAAATCTTTATCTTTACATTTTTCGCATTCTAAGTCATCAGAATCTAAGTCAAAAGCTAATTCCTGAGTTTCAAACTTGTCAAATTTTAATTTATCAAAACAATAATTAAAATCTTTATACTTATTCCTGTCATAATAAACATCTTCTGGTAAATATTTAATTAATCTTCTTTTCAAATCTTTAAAATTAAATTTAAAATTGACAATATATCTTTTATCTTTAGAGTTTTTAGCAATTCCCGTTTCAGTTCCAACATCCAAAGCAAATAATTGAGGCTTTTCAATAAACCAACTCTTAACTTTAGGAACAGAAAACTCATTTTTATAGAAAAGCTCACGCTCTTTTAAAGTTGATACTCTAAACATAAATAAAAGAATATTTAATAGTTTAAATTATTTGCTAAATTAACTACAAGCTCCAAATTCATATCCGCAACAACTGTAAGTAAAACATCCTCTAGTTCCGGGTTTTTCAATTTTTTGATAATGTAACTCCGTACAGTTTGGACAAGGATCTTTATCTACATCTATCCCGCCATTACCTAAAGAATCAAGATCAATTTTTCTTGGGGAAGGTTTAGTGGCAAAAACACGAGAATAAGATTCCTCTAAGTTAACCCCTCTATCAGCGTACCATCTTATAATCAGTCTCCCAACAGCATCCTCCATTGATTGGTAAATACCTTGATCTGCAATAGATGTTAGAGAAGATTTCATACCAATAAGGGATTTTGCAATTCTAAAAGGATGAAGGCCATATTGCAGAGAAATTGAAATAAGCTTAGCAAAAGATTCAGCATGGGCGCTTTCATCTGCACCAGATTTACCTCTAGCTAAAAATACCTGATTTAAAAGACCGCCACCATTTTGCGTAAATGTAATATAGAGGGGAGGAGCTTCTGCACCGCCAAATCTTAATTTTTTATATTGTGCGTCTCCCTCGTCAGGAACATCCAAAACCTTTCTAGAGTATACTCCATTGGTCAATTCAGCAGGATCTAAAGGCTCTTGTCTTTGCAAAACACATTCCATCATTCTGTGTGCAAGCAAATCCTCTATAGAATGATAAACAACCTTACCTTGGGGAGTAATCTCAAATGGCCTAACATTAGCATCAATACCTTTCAATGTTTTGATAAATGCTTGAGGAGGAACACCATGCTGTAAACAAATAGAAGTCAAACGAGCTAACCCTTGGGTATGCGCATTTTCATCTGCGCCAGATTTCCCTTGATTAATGAATATCTGGTTTAAAATTCCAGCATCATTATAAGCTAATATCAAAAAAACAGAGGGATAAGCATGACCTCTTACATCTTCTGTATCAAATTCTAAAACTTGCGCAGATTCTCTTTTGCTACGTGGAAAAATTTCCTTAGCAAACCTTATTTGTTCTAACCTCTCAACTAAAGTACTCATGTTACACCACTAATATTTGTTCGTCTCTACATCCATCCCTATAAACTGTTATGCCTTTTAATCCACTCTCCATTGCCATAAGATAAGCCTGCTTGACATCCTCGGGAGTAGCACTTTTATCCATGTTTATTGTTTTGCTTACAGCATTATCCATAAATTTCTGGAATACAGTTTGCGTTTTGACATGCCATTCAAAAGGTACATCATGAG
Organism: Candidatus Woesearchaeota archaeon; assembly: GCA_964361505.1. Lineage (GTDB taxonomy): Archaea > Nanobdellota > Nanobdellia > SCGC-AAA011-G17 > GW2011-AR20 > JACQNJ01. The sequence continues at coordinate 10,557 of CAYIAV010000004.1, forward strand.
AGACCTTGAAAACTCTTCTAATTCCCTCGGGTACATCATTCATACCCTGAACACTACCATGATTTGCTACAATATCTTGTAACAACCTCTCGCTATAGAAACCCTCTTCTCTAGCAGCTTCTTCAAATTCTTTAATACAATATTTTATAGAATCTCCCCCTCTCATCCACTTAGTATAAACTAAACCAAAAAATGGTTCTATAGCCGAGTTCACATCATAAATCATAGAGATTGTTCCAGTAGGTGCAATAGCAAGTCTTGCAATATTTCTCAATGGGTGTGTTTGGTCATATGTTGTTTGAGCAAAATTAGGGAACTGTCCTTTTTCCAAGGCTAATTCCGAAGAAGCATTAAAAGAAGCTTCATACATAATCTTTCCTACTCTTTCAGCAAGTTCCAAAGCTTCTTCAGAATCATAAGGCAACCTCAACTTTGCCAGTAGATTTGCCCATCCCATAAGACCTAATCCAGTTCTTCTATTGCTTTTAGATACAACTTCAACTTCAGGAATAGGTCCTTTATTTGCATCATGTACATTATCCAAAAATCTTTGAGAGTGCAAAGTAGTTTCATAAAGCCTTTCTTCATCTAAAACAGGTTTGTTATCAGAAGTAGTTACCATCTTAGCGAGGTTTATACTTCCAAGATCACAAGGCTCATAATTATAAAGCCAGATTTCACCACAAGGGTTTGTAGCCCTATAGCTTTCTCCTCTTAGCTGATTAGTCTTATTTGCATTAAAACTAAAAAGTAATCCCGGATCAGCAGTTGCATGCGCGTTTTCAACTATCATATCGAACAAGGTTTTAGCATGCAGTTTCACAACTTCACCATCAACAATACCTATCTTCCTCCCTGTGTACGTTTCAAAAACATCTTTTCCATCAATTTTAAGAGAAGGTTCAGAATCAGACCCTAACCAGGATCTAGCAGGTTCAGAATTTAAAAGAACTTCATCAAAATCTGCTTTCGTAAAATCTTTTCCATCGTACTTCAAAGCAAAATAGCCATCCTCTTTTAAAGCATTCCTAAACTCGCCATCAACAAAAACAGATACATTAAAATTTTTAAGTCTATGCCCCTCTCTAACCTGAATTTTAGGCATTCCCCTAATTCTTTTCATTAAGTTTGCCCTCAAGTCTCCTAACATTTCTACACCAGAACATTTTGTCTCGATATAATGAGCAACAGAATCAACAAAAGCTCTAGGTTTTTCCATATCCCAATGTTGGCTCATCAAAGAAGCTACATCCAATAAATCAGGATGATCTATAGAAATAGCTGCCGCATCTCTAGTCCCCAAATTAAGTTGATGATACATCCATGAAGCAATATCATAATTTCTTATGAAAGATCTTGAACCAGATGAAATCGCTGCTCCTCCCCTTACAGGAGTTCCTTTAGCTCGCAAATGGGAAAAATCTAAAGCACTTGCTTCTCCATTTGCATATCTTTTTGCAGAGTCGCCTATAGAATTGAAAATAGATTCTAAATCATCTTTTACAACAGTAATCCTATTTCCGTTAAACTCAGAGATATCATTTACTACATGTACTCCCAAAATACCAAGTTCTGATAACACCAAACTATAACTCATAAAAATCCTTCCATCAATAACAACGCCAACTTTCCTTCCAGTATAATTACTTAAAACTTCATCCTCTTTTACAGATAAAGGGTTAATAGCATCTGGTCCCAAAGCAGCCTTATTTCTTTGAACATTGCCAGAATAGACATTCAAATCTTCAACAGTAAATTCCTTTCCAGTAAAGGGATCAATAACTGGAAAAAACTCTCCATGTATCAGTTTACTCCCAAACTCCACAGAAGAAATAGCTACAATATCTACTTTACGAACATCCGCTCTGTCAACAAGATTCAATCTTACAACATGTAATAATTCTTCTCTTACAGTATGAAGATCATAAGATATTTCTCCAGCATCAAAAACATTTGTGGCAAAACTAACAATTCTATCCTCTAACGCTACTAGGTCTCTAACTTCTCTTCTGTCCCTCTTAGCATATATAAAATCAATAATATCGGGGTGATTATAATCCAAAACACCCATATTAGCCCCTCTTCTATTGCCCTGACAAATAGTCTCAGTTTCAACATCTGTATTGTCCATAGAAATAACGGCGCCAGGAGATATTACCCCATCACGTTTCATACCCTTAGGAGGAATATCAGAAAAATTGAATCCAGTCCCACCACCCTCTTTATGAGTTATCGCCGTATCTGTCAAAGTTTTCATAACTCCAGACACATCTTGAAATTGGGGAAAAACAAAGCAATTAAACAATTGTTGAATAGATGTACCTGCATTGGACCATATCCTCCCGCCGGGGGAAAATTTTTGTTGCGCAATCATATGGTAGAAAGTTTCAAACCATTGTCTATATGCTTCTTCTCCCCCGTATTGCATTTCAGGCAACGCCATTGTCTGTGCAATTCGTATAATTCTCTCTTTCAAAGATTCTAAAGGTTCCAAATGAGCATCTTTAATAAGATATTTTCTGCCAATAATATCCATAGCTTCAGAAGTGAATCTTGATTCTGGATTATCATTAACTATAGATTCAGGTAAATTTTTTTCAATAGGTATTCCATTCATTTTCATTCTCTCCAAAAAAGGTGCGAGCACCCATTAGGAAATTATCTCTTATTTTTTTATTCTATTTTCTCAAGCTCTTTTAGGCAGTCATAAGCAGATTTAAGCTCATTTCTTGCCTTGATTATTAGCTCCATTTTTCACCTTTTTTTATCTTTCAACAAATCTTTCAATTCTTTTTGAAAATCTGTCACATCAGCAAAGCTTCTATAAACTGAAGCAAAGCGAATATAAGCCACTTGATCTAATTTTTTAAGTTCTTTAGTTACCTTATCTCCCACAATTGAACTTTTAATTTCCTTTGAGTCTAAATTTCTGATTTCTGATTCAACCTTGTCAATTATCTTGCCAATCTGCTCAACTGAGACAGGTCTTTTATCACAAGCCCTCATCAAACCTCTTTTTAATTTCTCCCTATCAAATGCCTCTCTTCTTCCATCTTTTTTAACTACAATAAGCTCAATTCCTTCAACTCTTTCATAAGTTGTAAATCTCTTTGAACACTTCAAACATTCCCTTCTTCTCCTAGTAACAACTAAGTCATCAGTTTCTCTTTTATCCACAACTTTCGTTTCGCTATTGCTGCAATATGGGCATTTGATTTTTAACCTCTAACACAAGATATTGTATGTCAGCAATTGTTTAACAACAACATATAGTATTAAAGCATAGAAGTAATATATAAAGATTATTTAACTAAGATATATAATTCATACAACCTTCTTTTCAATTGCAACCAATCAAAAACGTTTTAAAATAACCTATGAATAAGAAATTATGATAAAAGTAGAATACAACAAAAATAAATGTATAGGTCAAGGAAACTGTGTAGCTGCATCTCCATATTACTTTCAAATAGAAGATAATAAGGCAATTTTAAATCGCTCAACAAAAAAAGAGAATGAGATTTTTATAGCAGATATAAAAGAAGACAAGCTAAATGATGTAACAGAAGCTGCAAAGCAATGTCCTGTTAATGCAATAAGAGTTTATGATGATGAAACTAATGAAGATATAGTCTCAATAGATATTAAAAAAGATCAAGTTGAAGAAATAAAAGCAGAATATAATGATCTAAAAGAATTTGTAATGGACAAAAAAGGATATTTCCTAATAAGAATCAACAAAGAAAAACAAAGAGTAGAAGTAGGCCATTGCGGAGAATTAAACAAGATAGATGTAATGGTCTATGGCAATAATCCATTAGAAATATACATGACAATTATAAAAAAAGGGCTAATAGAAAATATGGGGCACGCAGCATATTTAGGAAGAGAAATTCAAAAAGCATATACAGCATTAAAAAATAATTTAGAATATATCCAGGATGATGAATTAGAGATTAGTAAGAAATAATTTTAATGCCTTTAATTCTTTCAAAATGCTCTTTATCTTTTGTGATAATCTGGTTACAACCATTCTCAAACATAATTGCCGCTATAAAACAATCATTTTGCCCTATTTCTTTTCCTCTTTTGATTAGATCTATAAAGTGTTTTGCCGACAATTTACCAAAATGGTTAGAATTCAAAATAGGGACAGAGTCAAAAAAGGAATCAGCAATGGACTCCTCTTGAGTTATATCTTTTTTAAGAGAATAAATCCCAGAAAATACCTCAAAAATATTAATTTCCGTTGTTGCAATATCTTCCTTATAGCGATGAAAAATGCTGACGGCACCATCTTTATTTTTTAAAAAATCAATAATAAAATTAGAGTCTGCACAAATCATTTTAATTTCCTTAAAATTTCTTCAGTAGATTTCTTTCTTATCGCATCAATAGTTTTTTTCATAGAATCCACTTCTTCATCAGACAGATGACTCCATGCCCCTGCAAATTTCATTACATCATTTTTCTCTCCAGTCATTCTCCTGATTACATCAGAGAAACTCTCATTTTTATGTTTCCTGTTTGAAAGAAGTTTATATGCATCTTCCATGATTGTTATTGTCTTAGTGACCATAGACATACACATACATGTACACATATATAAAACTTTTGTTACTAGAAAAATAGAAATAAAACAAAAAATTAGTTAGTACTTCCAAATCCACCTCTAGTTTTCTTATTCATTTCATTAACTTCTTCCCAGTCAAACTTATCAATTTTCACAAAAACGCCCTGAGCAATTCTCTCTCCTTTTTCAACTAAAACATCTTGATTAGTAAAGTTATAAACCTGAATCTTAATTTCATCTTCATTTCCGCAATAATCCTGGTCTACAACACCAACACCATGAGGGCTCAATAAACCTTTTCTTTTAGGAGTACTGCTTCTCAAGGCAATTTTCAACATATATCCATCAGGCGTTTCAACAATTACATTTCCAGGAATTAATCCAATAGATTTAGCTTTTACCAAAGTATCTTTTCTTGCTAATAAATCAAACCCAACAGAGCCATCAGTCTCATATTTCGGTAAAGGTATTTTTTTGTCAATTCTTTTTATTCTAATTTTCATATAAAAAGGAAAGTAATATCATTTAAAGAGTTTGCTATAAAAAATAAGTATTTATACATGTTAGCATTAGAAAAATTACATGGTTTTCATTTACTCAAAACATTGGAGCTACAAAAAGAGGTACAGACCAGATATTACAAGTGATATAATAGAGTACTGTATTGTAAACTCGGATAAGATAAAGGACAAGAAATGGTTAGATGCATCCAATGCAATAACAAGAATTCCTCCATCAGGTAGAATATTAAAAGTAGTCTATAAGATAAAAGGAAAAGATATAAAAATCCTAACAGCATACTGGTTAGATTAAGATGGAACAATTTTACGATAAAGAAGAAGATATCCTAAACATTCAGTTTCAGGATAAGGGTTATTGGAAAAGCATCGAACTACCTAACGGAATAGTCATAGATGTAGCGAAAGATGGAAAAATAATAAGCGTTGAGATCTTAAGAGCCAGTAAAATTTTTTCAGGCGATGTAAAAAAGGTTATAGAAACTGCAAAACCAGTTCCAGCTTAGTTATCTATAGTAAAACTCGCCTTTCTTTCTTTGTTCTTGATCTAACTGGCTTCCAGGTTTATTAATCCTCCTTCTCCCAGTAGCCTTATCAACTCTATAAGTTATGTCCAACATTTTCAAGACTTGATTCATTCCTTCCCTTTTTTCATGAACACCTTTCATATGCCCATTAACCCCAGGAATACCTTCAAAAACTAGTAACCCATCAGATAAATAATCAACAAACTGAATATCATGGTCAACGATAATAGCCCCTATTTCTTTTATCACAATAAAATCTTTAATAATCTCAGCCATATTCAACCTATCTTCAACATCCACAAAAGCGCTAGGCTCATCCATGACAACAAGTTCAACATCCTCACTTAAACAACCAGCAACACAAACTTTTTGAAGTTCTCCCCCTGAAAGATGATTCATTGGGCTTTGTAAAAGTTGATGTAATCCTAATTTCTCTAAAATATTCTGTTTATACCATCCAGAATTAAAATTATTTCCAGATTTCTTCTTCAAGTATTCTAAGACAGTAATCTCCTCTGCTTCTAAGTATTGAGGCTTATAACTAAAATTAATTTTTCCAATTTTTCCTTTATCGGATTTTTCCTGCCCAGTTATCAATCTCAAAAAAGTACTTTTGCCTAATCCATTTGCTCCAACAACACCCAACACTTCAGATTTATTTAGTTTCCCAGAGCTAACCTTCAAAGAAAAGCTCTCAAATTTTTTCTCCATTAAGGGAAATTCAAAGAGAATCTCAGCCCTTTTAGTTTTACTCTGAGGACTTTCATTAAATTTAATGCTATAATCTCTAAATTTTATGTTATCACTTTTAATATAACCATCTAAATATTCATTAATTCCATTTCTTACACCTTTGCTTTGTGAAAAAATACCATAAGCACTTCTTTCGCCATAAGCAATCTGAATTTCATCAGAGATATAATCTAAAGAAGTCAGATCATGCTCAACAACGATAATGGATTTTTGCTCTTTTAATTTTCTAATTAACAAAGAAACTTTTATTCTAGTAGTAACATCTAAAAAACTCATAGGTTCATCTAAATAGTAAACATCAGCATCTTTGGTCAAACATGCAATAATGGCTAATTTCTGCAATTCTCCTCCAGATAAATCATCAACTTTTCTGTTAAGTAAAGCTTCAAAGACTAATTCGGAAATAAGCATTTTGCCAAGATTTCTTTCATCGCCTTTAGAAATTAAATCTTTTACAATCTTACCCTTGTAAATCTTAGACAATAGTTCAACTCTTTGAGGTTTATAGCTTACTTTTACATTTTTATCTTGTAAATCTGTAAAATAGTCTCCAATAACAGAATGAGGAAATCTTTCATTAATACTCAAATCTTTTTCTCCCTTAAAATCTCCTAAGTTAGGTCTCAAATTTCCGCTTAAGACATCCAAAGCAGTGCTTTTGCCAATCCCATTTCTTCCAATAATGCCAACAACTGTATCTTTTTTAGGAACAGGTAATGTATACAATCTAAAAGAGTTCTGACCATATTGGTGCACAGGATCTTCTTTTAATTCACTAGGTAATCTAATAATCTTAATAGCATCAAAAGGGCATTTCTTTGCAGGAATCTTATGCATTTCAGTAACAACTTTCTCATCAATCTCAGATTTCTTATACTCCCCAATATGAAATCCCGCACCTTCCTTAATCCTGTTTAAAGGATCAAATTTTATGCATTCTAATTGGCATTTATTAGGGGCGCATTTGTCCTTATTTACTATAGCTGTAAATTTATTCATAAAATCAAAGAAGTAAGAGAGTTTTTAAGTTTTATTTAAAAGGATAATTATTAAAAAAGACAATAACATCAATAAATCATGGTAAAATGTGAAATATGTAAAGAAAGCATAGAAACAACATTTCTAAATAAGATTAAAGGCACTTATGTCAAGGTAAACAAAAAACAAAAAACAGTTTGCAATGTCTGTCAAGCTAGATACAAAGAAGAAATTCTCAATAAATTAAACTAATGCCTCTGTAGCATAGCTCGGTTCAATGTGCCACTTTCGTAAAGTGGAAACCGCAGGTTCAAATCCTGCCAGAGGCTATAATATTCTTTAAATTATTTAAACATTAATAAAGCAAAAATTAGCCAAAAGTAAAAGCATTAAAAGCAAAATCTTTAGAATCAGTTCTTAATTTCAATAAATAAGTTCCATAATATCCATTAAAAAGATTATACAATCTAGGCTTGTCTACAGTTATATAAGATCTTTTTCCATCAAATTCAACATCACTTCCAGCTTGAGTTTCATCAATATAATCTCCATTAATTAAAACATCAACTTTCACAGGCTTGTCATTCAGGGAATCAGCAACTAGATTCACATTATTAGCAGTAAAGCCCAGTATAATAGAAGCACTTCTGTTATCTTGAGCTCTTAAATTATCTTCATTGCTTCTCCATTTTCCTTCTAGATAAATAACATCTTTTTTAAAATCTCCTTCAGTTTTATAATCAACAACATTTCCAGATTGTAATCCTCCTTTATTCCCAATATTCTGCCCCCTAGGTAATGCAAATCCAAATCCAGCATAAAGCTCACTAGTTGTCCTAACTTTAGGGGTGTTATCTTCTAATTTAGATATACTAACATCACCAGCTTTCTTATCAATCTCCATCAGCAGTTCCTGTATTTTCTTTTCAGTTTCCTCATATTCCCCTTCTCCAATATGATCATATCTGATATTTCCTTTATGATCAATTAAATATTTATGAGGCCAGAATCTATTACTGTAAGCATTCCAAGTTTTATAGTCATTATCTTGAACAATCGCATACTCAATCCAATGTCTGTCAATAGCATCTTGAACATTTTCATATTTTTTCTCAAAATCAAACTCAGGAGTATGAACTCCGATTATAACCAATCCCATATCCCTATACTTTTTATCCCATTCAATTAAGTGAGGTAAGGTTCTTATACAATTAATACAACTATAAGTCCAAAAATCAACTAAAACAACTTTACCTTTTAAATCAGAAATTTTTATATTTTCAGTATTAAAATAACCAGAAATGCCAGTTAATTCCGGCGCCTTTTGAAGTCCCTCTTTTTTTGCCATCTCTCTGCTCATCTCTCTATAAGTTATGATAATTACAAGCAACAAAAGAACTAGTATTAAAATTATATTATTTTTTTTCATATAACTTTCAAATCCTTAAAGTCTTTATTTGGTATTAAGGCGAAGCCAATATATCCATTATACTTGTCAGAATAGCACTCGCTTGTAATATTAATATCTTTTCCTTCTAGATTTATAGCTTTTCTAGGTCTTTCATTCAAAACTCTAACTAGTTTTAAAGGAGGCTTTCCTAAATTATGCACTCTTGCCATAATCTCCTGGCCAATATAACATCCCTTAGTAAAAGAAACAAATTCATTCCAGTTTAAATTCAAAAGCATTTCCCTATCAAAATCAATTCCTTGTCTCGAGATATTGTTTTCAACTAAGATCCTCAAATATTCGTCATCATTTAATTCAGGTAAATTCAAAACTCCCCCAAAAAGCAATAAATAACCAATTCTTTGAGGTATAACAATCCCATTTAATCTTTTCTCGGAAAAAACATGAAAAACTTTTAATTTGGGAATTTCAATCTTACAATTACTTAATTTAATTAAATTATTTGTATGCTCATAAAATCTTTGATTAAACTCTTTTTCAAAAACTAAATAAGCATCATTTCCAATAAAGGCCTGATCAAATAAAACCACTAATTTCCCAAATCGGTCTATTAAGGCATTTTTCCCATCAACAGCATCATTAGTAGAAATACCTAGTATTAACTTCTTAACATCTCCAGTAATTTTAAGCACTGTTTTATCTAAACTCTTGCATTCATTCATAAGCAAACCCTAATAAAGAGGCAAATTAATGAATATATATTATCTATTCTTAAAATGGCACCTGTTAAATATAAAAAATTATGTATTAAATGCAAAAAATTTTATCTCCCTTATAATGCCCCTGCATCCAGGCAGGGATATTGCACATCCTGTAGGATATCTTCAGGGAAATGTAAAACAATTAATGATTTAGGTTATCAATGCCAAAATGAAGTGGAATTCTTCGGCTATTGCAAGCAACATTTCATGACAAAACCTATAAAAGAATTAAAAAAAGAAGCTAAGAAACTAGCATAAAATGCCAAATCCAATAGTTGAAAAAATTCTAAAAGAAGGTATAAATTCAGTGAATATCTCTATGTTTGACAAAGAAACTAAAAAAAGATTTTTTGGTGAAGCAGGAGAAATTCTCTATAAACAAGGAAAATCTGTAGAAGCAATTGAAGCATTGGCAAAAGCAGAAGATATTGAAAAATTAAAAGAATTAGGAGAAATATTTTTATCAGAATTTAAACCAGAATTAGCAGCATTATGTTTCATTCCTACAAAGGATAAAGAAAAACTCAATCACATAGCAGCTCTCTGCATAGAAGTAAAAAATTATACTTTAGCTGAAAAAGCATATGAAGCGGCAGATAACCAAGAAATGATATTCTTTGTAAAAGGTAACTTTAAAGGAAAGAGCTAAATCAAGAAATGAGTATGCTTTAATATATACTTTCAATTCACTAGTCCACATGACAACCTCACGCGCCAAGTTTTTAAACTAGAATTACATTGAAAATTCATGAAGGTATTGACTGCAAAAGAGATTCATAAGTCCTATAAAAGTAAGCAATCATGTAAAAAAGCAATAAGACTTCTAAAAGATAAGAAAATATTACCCCTTAACACATCGCCCAAATTAAGTAGAATTATTGGGCATCTAATTGGAGACGGGAACTTAAGCAAAGATGTCTTCGTTGGAGATTTTAGATTCTATGGTTCAAAGCATAAATTAATCAGAATCAGAAAAGACATAAAAGATATTTTTAATATTAAACCAAAACAATTCTACAGTAGGAAGGGAGGTTTTGTTCTAAAATACAATAACAGTGTCATAGCAAGAAGCCTAAATATAATAGGTGTACCGCGTGGCAACAAAGTAGAACAATCTTTCAGAGTTCCATTATGGATCAGAAAAGGGAATAGCAAAATAAAAAGAGCCTTTTTAGTAGCCATTTGCGATGATGAACTATCTAGCCCAAGGATAGACAAAAGGGGTTATGTTGAAGCATTAAGATTAAAATTCAATAAGGAAGAAGAGTTTATTAAAGAAGGAATGCAATTTATGGAGGATATAAGGGACATGTTGTCCAACTTTGGGGTAAAATGCAGCAACATTAAGATAAACAATTCAAAATATATATCTCGGAATAATGGTGTGAATAGAAGTATTTATTTTAATATAAGTTCTAAGAGAGGAAATCTAATCAACTTCGCAGATAAAGTGGGGTTTTATAATGAAAAAGAAAAACAAGATAAGCTTCTAAATATTTTAACTCACCATTAGGTTTATAAATAAACTATTATTGAAGTTAAATTAAATAAGCGAGGGTGCCGGAGCTCGGTCAATCTTTAAAAAAAGGACTAAACGGGCAGGACTTAAGACTCAAAAGTTTTCTTCATTGCCACAAAAAAAATGCAATGTTAAGAAATCCTGTGGCTTAGTGCCTACGCAGGTTCAAATCCTGTCCCTCGCACATATTTAGTTAAATTTAAAACACAAAAGAATTCCCTATTTTTCATTGCCCCAGTAGCTCAG
>CAYIAV010000005.1:0-1719 GCA_964361505.1 Candidatus Woesearchaeota archaeon
AAGCCTCAGGGGCGATTTGAACACCCGACCTACGGTTTACAAAACCGTTGCTCTACCATTGCCCTTATTGGAGTAATCCAACAATCTGAGCTACTGAGGCAATAACTAACTCAAAAAAATCATGTTTAAATATGTTTTCATATGATAGTTATAGACATAAATAACGCATACAATTAGATTCTTCTTTCCTTTAAAGATAGTGGTATAGCAATATTTTTCACACAAAGTTTTATGCATTATATAGTCGTAAACTATAGAAAGTATAATTTTTTAACTCATAAATATAAGCCAGCATATAAGACATTTAATCAAGAACTCTCTTCATAGCCCTAACTTCTACATTGCCTAAAGGATAAACCTTGCTAAGAACTTCCCTCATATCTTGGTTAATCTTGTTAGAAATAAGCTGAGAAATAAAAGTATGATATTCAGTTTCACTCAAATATTTATCAAAAAAAGCTTTGCATTTTTCTTTCAAAGCAGATTTCACAGATCTATGGGTATTAAATTTTGTTAATAAAAAAGGTTTAACAATTACTTTAACCTTATCTTTGGTCATACCTGCAAAAGATAGGTCAACTCTATCTCTTCCAGTTCTTACAACTCTTTTAACATAAGATTGGGACATCTCATAACCTATAAGCTCAGTAACAGCATAATTATCCTTAATCTCTTTAACTTTAAAGCTAACTTGAATATTCTGTGCTTTCAAATTCCCCGTCAAGTTCGATAAGTTAACACTAACAACTCTTCCTATTAATTTCTCTGGCTCATAGGATAAAGTTTCCCCTAAAGGCTTCTCATTAAAATTAGCACTAGCTGTGATAGTATACCATTTTTTTCTTCCTTTTTTGCTTAAAGCTTGAACTACCATCTTAATCAACTCGTTAACAGCTTAGCTTGCTCCCTGTCATATTTCCATGTATTTGGTAATTTACCTGTGTTTTTATAATACTTAACAAGCCTTTTAATCTTGCTCTCAGTTAATTGCAATCCTCTCAAAGCTGTTTTGTCTTTTTTATTCGCCTCGAAATGTTTACGAATCATAGTTTCTCTTTTAATTAAATTGAGTACATCTTCAGGAATTTCAGAAGTAAGTTTATTTTCTTTCAAAATAGCACTAACACTCTTCTCAGTTAATATTTTAACATCTGGCACACCATAAATATCTCTTAGCGCAATTCCTATTCCGCTTTGGCTTATTCCTTGCTTAGCTAATTTAATAACTAATTGCTCAACCTCTGCCCCATTATATCTAATCCAACTCTGCTTAACCTTTTTTATAGGTTTCTTACTGCCACTTTTTCCTTTTCTTCTGCTATATAATCTTGCCATTTTTTAAAAAGCCTAGAAAGTATTCCAGGCATAGATCAGCATCACCGATACTATCCTAAATAGGTCAAAAAGTGCATCTTTATAAAACTATTCCTTATAAACCACATCATTAGGTCTTACCTTGTCTCTGACTTTAATCCCTATGTCATCCCCTTTTTTTGCTTCATTGACTTTTTTATGCTCTATTTGTATGGATTCGACCTTTTGCTTAAAGTCAGTGGTATGTCCTATAATGCTTATCTGGTCTCCAACTTTTAACTTGTCTGATAGCTTTATAGCCGCTACACCTATGTTTCCATAATACACAAAAACTCTGCCTACTTCTTTTTCCATATAATCAATGATACTAAAAGGTATATAAATTTAGCCCCGCGAGGATTCGAA
>CAYIAV010000005.1:1819-20097 GCA_964361505.1 Candidatus Woesearchaeota archaeon
TTGACCGCTAGACGACGGGGCTATAAAGAAAGAGTAATATACATCTCTTTTAAAACTTTTTATTCAGATTTTATTCTTTTATCTTCTAACCATTTAGGAACAGGGATAAAAGTTATAGTTTCCCAATTGTCCACTTCAGCTTCAGTTACATCAAAATGACGTTGATAAACTATCTCAACACTTCCATGCAGAGCTAAAGACCAATTAAATCCCAAAATGTTTGTAATTTCTTTTAGTTCATCTTCAGTAGGTGATTCAATTTCAACAAATGAAGGTATCCAAGGCCAAGTATCAATAGTTATCTCAGAATTCTTATATTTCCACATTTCTCTTTTGGTTTCATGAAAAGAAACTAGCTCTAATCCCAACAACAAAAGAAAGTTACAAGTTTGATCAAAATCATTTATTATTAGGGTAGCCTCTTTTGTTCCATGAAGAGTCCTATCTAAAAGGCACTTATAGCTCAAAGTTATTTTGCTATGCTCATTTCTCACCCTAATCCAAGCCCCTATCTTTTCCAAACTCTTATCTGGAAAATCAAAAGTCTTACTTTTCATAAGAAACTCGCAATGAACTAATTTAGCATCAATTTTATTCAATTTTGTTCTTAGCCCCTCTAAATCTATATCAAGAAACTTTGCTTCAATTTCAGTGTCCATAATAGTTCTGTAAAAGTAAAAGTATTAAACTTTTTCTTTTCTAAAAATACTATTCTTGCTAAACAAAACATAATACAAAACAAGTAAGCCAGTAAGAGATAAGAACATCAGTAAAGCAGGATTAACCTCACTCATTTGTATCTTCCTCTGCTCTCAACTTTCTTTAATCTTTCAATAACACTTTTATCTCCTTTAACAGAATATCCCTTTAAAACATTATCAAAAGATTTTTCAGAATGTAAATAATGCTTGCTTTCAAAAGCCTGTTTCAATAAATGTAAATCAACTGCCTTATCCTCAACTCTTAAAGATTCAAATCCTAGGCCAAAATCAAATAAAAACAGTTTATCTTTGTTAAGAATCATATTACTTGTTGTCAAGTCTCCATGAATGATATTATTATCATGCAGATCAGCAATCTGTTTCCCCATATCAGCGCATAAGTTTATTCTAACCTTTTCATTAAGCTCATCAAAAACATTCTTGACTAATTCTCCATGAACAAACTCCATAGTAATAGTCATAGATTTCTCATCTACTTTATGTAATTTAGGAACATTAATCAAATCATAAGACTTTTCCAATAATTTAGCCTCTTTCCTAGTTCGAATCTTCCTCAATTTACTATCTATTTCATCTATTCTATAATTTTTTTTAATTCTCTCTTTAATCAAAATATCGCCATCCTGCCATAATTTTGCTTCAGCGCCTTGTTTTATTAGTTCCATTTTACATCCCAAATCCTTTTCCCATTTTGCTCTGGAATTTTTTCATTAATTTTTCAGGATCTCCTCCTTTCACCATTTTCATCATCTTCCTAGACATTCTGTATTGCTTTATTAACTCTCTTATTTCAGCCCCGCTAACCCCACTTCCTTTAGCTATTCTTTGTATTCTATTTCCTTCTAAAATAATTTCAGGATTTTCTAGCTCAGATTTATTCATGCTGTTCATTGCATATTTCCATCTCTGTAATTTATCTTCCTGAACTTTCAAAGTTTCTTTAGGTAATTTAATTTGCCCAAATCCAGGAACCATTTCAATTATCTTATTCAAAGGTCCCATCTTGTTCATAGCCTCCATCTGCTCATATAAATCAACTAAGTTAAAGTCTCCTTCTAAAATTCTTTTACTCATATCTTCAGCCTTTTCTTTATCAATAGCTTCCTCGGCTTTTTGTAGTAAAGCCTCTAAATCTCCCATTCCTAACAGTCTTCCAACAAAGCCTTTAGGATTAAATAACTCTAAATCATCAACTTTCTCACCTAACCCGATAAATTTAACTTTGGCACCGCTTACAGCAGCTCCGCTTAAAGCTCCTCCGCCTCTAGCTGTTCCATCTAATTTTGTTATAACAATCCCAGTAATACCGCATGCATTATGAAATCCTTGAGCTAATTTTTGCGCTGCCTGTCCTATATCTGCACTCATAACTAAAAGTTTTTCATCAGGCTGTATTTTCGCAGATAATTCTTCTATTTCCTTGACTAATTCCTGGTCTAAATCATGCCTTCCCGCTGTATCAATAATTAAAATATCATACCTGCTGAATTCTTTCTGATACTTTTCATAAATTTTTAAAGCATTTTTTTCATCTTTATCAATAAACACAGGAACATGAATAGCATCACAAACTTGTTGAAGCTGCTCAGGAGCAGCAGGTCTATGTACATCTAATCCTAAAGCTGCAATTTTATGGCCTCTTTTTTGGTAATATTTAGCTAATTTTGCTATTGTGGTGGTTTTCCCAGCTCCATAAACTCCAACCATCATAATCTTGAAAGGTTTTCTTCTCTCAATAATCATATCAGCTTTCTCATCACCTAAAAAATTAACCAATTCTTCATAAACGATAGTGACAATTCTCTCTCTTAAATTAAGGCCCTTGATATCCTTTTCCTTCAAAGCTCTTTCTTTAATTTTCTTAGTAATGTCTAAAACTAATCCAACATCAACATCAGCCTGTAACAAAGCCCTTTGAATATCCTTAACCAAATCCAAGATAGCATTTTCATCAACAGTCATACTTCTAGCTATCTTTCTTAAACTCTCTTTCAGTTTCTCTCCTAAGCTGTCTAAAACCATATATAAAATATAGAAAAGGCGTTTTTAAATATAATTATTTCACAAACTCAACATTTTCTCTACTTCTAAAAGCTTCATCTCCAGTTAGAAATTTGGCATTATTTTTCTTAGCTAAAACATAACCTATGCAATCCACAAAGGAAAGTCTTTGCTTCAAAAATTTAAATTTCATCATAACGGCATCTACTAAATCATTTTCCTCATAATCAACATTAAACTTAGAAAGATTATTAAAAATCTCTTTAATTTCATTTTTTCTGTTTTCTCTGACTAAAAAATAAGAAAATTCCAAAAGATTCAGTTTATTTAATAAGATTTGAACTCCATCTTTATATTGCATATACTTCGGATTGCCTTTGCTAATCTCTATCAGAGCATAAGTATCAAAGTAAAATTTTTTAGTCATTTAACTCTGCCTCATCAATTTCATCCATTATTTGATCAGTTGATTTTTTGATGTCCTTAAATTTACCCCATAAAGAATTCAAACTGTCAGTTTTTTCTATTTTAATGTTTAAAGTATCATCTACAAAAATCCTCTGATGTTTAACTAGCTTCTTGGGAATAATAATTCCAATTGAACCGCCAATTTGTTTTGCTTTTACTATAGTTTCCATTTTAGATAAATTATATTTTTATAATATAACAATAAAAGTATAACTAATATTTAAGCTTTTCTACAGAACAATACAAAAAGCATTTATAGACAAAATATTTAATATTAAAATGCAAAAAGAGGAAGAGATAATAACATACCCAAAACTATCAATATTAATCGCTACATACATAATAGCCTATTTAATATTTAGTGATGGTCTCAATTCAGAGTTACATAATTTGTTGATTCCATTGGGTTATCTTGGTATATTCATAACCGGGATACTTTACACTTACGGGTTTACATCTGCAATTGCTACAGCAGTATTGTTAATAATAGCCGGAGACCAGAATATATTTTTAGCTGCCATCATAGGGGGCATAGGTGCAACAATAGGCGATTTAACAATATTAAAATTTATAAGGCACTCGGTAGATGATGAGTTCAAAAACTTAACAAAAGAAAAAGCAGTTAATTATGTAACATCCCGTATTCCGGAAGGTCTAAAAAAGCATTTAGTAGTGATACTGGGTTATGTTATACTATCATCTCCTTTACCAGATGAAATAGGGGTATCTCTTCTCGCATCTTACACAAAGATTTCAGAAAAAATGTTTATGCTAGTCTCTTATGTAATGAACACATTAGGCATACTAATAGTTTTAGCTATAGGAAATGCATTATAGACCTAAATTCTTCAGAACATAATCTTTATCAAACTCTTTTAAATCATCATATTTCTGTCCAATTCCAAAATATAATATTGGTTTTCCAGAAACATAACTTACACTTAAAGCAGTTCCACCTTTCTCATCAATATCAGCCTTACTAAGTATGATTCCATCTATTTTAACAACATCATTAAATTTCTTAACCTGTTCAATGCAATCATTTCCAGTTATACTTTCACCAATAAATATCTTCATGTTAGGTTTTATCACCCTAACAATTTTCCTCATTTCTTCCATTAAGTTTTCATTACTATGCTGTCTTCCCGCTGTATCTATCAAAACAACATCTACTCCTTTTGCCTTAGCACTTTTAACGCCGTCAAAAGCAACAGCAGTAGGATCACTCCCGTAGTCTTGCCTTACAACTTTTAACCCTAGTTTTTTCCCATGTTCTTCTAATTGCTGAATAGCAGCAGCTCTAAATGTGTCTCCTGCAACCAATAAGCAGCTTAACTTATTCTTTAAGATTAAATTAGCAATTTTTGCTATTGTAGTAGTTTTGCCAGCTCCATTAATTCCGAAAAATATTATCACAAAAGGTTTTTCACTTTCTTTAATTTTTTTTATAAGATCAGTAGTTTCAAAACTCAAGACTTCGTCTAGGCTTTTCTTCAAAGAATCCCTTATGATCTCTTCAATATCTCCCCTCTTTAAAGGCTGATCAACAAGGTTTTTCTTTAAATCATCTTTAATCTTGTCAATAACTTCTGTAGCAACATTATTTTCCATTAATCCTAGCTCAATATCCCAAAAGAACTCATCAAACTGTTTCTCATCAATTTTCTTAGTTGTTACTTTTTCCTTAATTGATTCGAAAAAGGATTTCTTCTTTTCTTCTTCAACAATTTTTTCATTTGCAGATTCTTCTTCTAAAACTTTAGGTTTTTCAACAATTTTATCTTTTAAATTTTCAAAGAAAGATTTCTTTTTAGGTTCTTCTTTAACTTCAATTGGTTTTTCTTTTTCAATTAAAATTTTCTCTTCTTTAATAATAACTTTAGAAGGCTTTTTCTTTTTAACGGACTTAATCTTCTTAGTTTTCTTTTTTTGCTCAACAATAATTTTTTTCTCTTCTATTTCAGGCTTAACTTCTTTGCCTTCTTCTTCTACTTTCTTAGAGAACTTATCTACTACATCCTTGAACTTGTCTTTTAAAAATTTAAACATGATAGCTTAACTCTAAATCAATTTATTAACCTTTTTATAATCAAGAAAAAATCTTCTTAACAACAATAGTTCCGTAGCTTCCAGAGGGCAAGCTAAATCTTAGCACAGCTTTTCTCTTTCCTTTGTTTCTTTCATCATCAGAATATTTAATTTTCAAGTCTTTAATTTTAACAACTAAGTCTCTGTCAACACCTTCACTAACAAGTTCTGGAATCTCCTTAAAAATAAAATCTTCAAGCTTTAACTTCTCTTCTTTTAAGATTTCATTGTAAATTCTAGAAATTTTTTTATCCTTGAATTCAGTTCCAAAGCCCAAAACAGGAACTTTGATGTTATCAACTTTACCAGAACAAAAAACAAGTTTTCCAACAGAGTAATCAACAGAAAAACAACCAATATAATTTTCATTAATATAAGATGAAACAGCCCTATTCCATAAAAGGCTTTGATAGGCATTAATATAAAAAATTAGCAAGCTTTTCTTTAACTTTCTTATAGCCCCGATATAATCATTTTCATCCCATTTTAGTCTAAGCATATAGCAGAATTTTCTAAGTTCTTTTTTGACCAAAGCTTCCCCTAATAAGTGATTTCTCCCTCCAAATCTCTGATCATCAAAGTAATTTTCAACAAGCTCAGTTTCTCTACCTTTAGAATCTAAATTCCTGACAACAATGACAAATTTGTTTTCAATAGCCTGCCCTAATCTTATTCTTTCATTTCCATAGCCAATAAATGTAATCTTGACATCTTTTATCTTAATTCTTTCAAGGTTTCTAGGGTTTATTCCAAAGACAGATATATACTGTTTAGTACAAGCGATTTTATCCTTAATTCCCGCTATATTAATCCTTCTTTCACGTATGTTTAGTCTTTTAGCTATAATCTTTACAATGTCTTTGGTATTCCAATTCTTCTTTTCAATCAAAAAGTAGCTATAATCTCCATTATCAATTAAATCTAAGTTTATAACCTCTTCAACAACAAAGTCTTCAGGAATCTGCTTAAGTTTATACATAAAAATAGCAATCCTAAAGAGCATTAAAAACTTGCGAAAAGAATAAAAGACAAAACAATAAACAAAAAAGCATGAATATAATCACATATGAAGGAGTCTATGATCTTCTAAGAAAAGAGAAAATCTACCCAGAATTGCAAAAAGTTCCAGATACATTCCTAACAGAAGTCATTTCTTATCTAAGCGAAAAGACAGCGATTTTAGATTCTCAAAAGCAAAAAGATTCAATTTTTGCTGAAAAAGAAGTGGAAAAAACAGCAAAACAGCTGGAAAATATAAAAAAAATGCTTAAAGAGTTATACGAAAGAAGAGAAAATAAAATAGTAAAATTGGCATTAATCGCTTCAAAAACAGGTTCATTAAGCAATACAGATATGCTAAAAGAAGAGCAGGAAATGTATAATGCCTTAGTTTCTAATTTAACTTACTACAGGGAAAACATCCTTACAAAAGTATTAGACAAAAAACAGCCCTCTTTAAATAATAAAACAGAAAAAAGCAAGGAAGAGGAAAATTTAAAAACCATCCGATTTACCAATCCAGTACCACAATTTATCGATAATGACCAGAAAATCTATGGTCCTTTTAAAGAAGAGCATGTTGCAAATTTGCCTTCAAAAATAGCAGAATTATTAATAAGGAATAAAAAAGCAGAAGAAATATGAAATTTCCAAGAAATATTAGAAAATACTGTAAATACTGCAGAAACTACTCAGATCACAAAGTTTCAGAAGTAAAAGGAAGAGAAAGAGGAGCTCTAAAGCATGGTTCAATTAAAAGAGCTAGAAAAAGAGGCAGAGGCCAAGGAGCCGGTAATAAAGGAAAATGGGGTTCAAAGCCTCCAATATCTAAATTCAAAAGAACAGGTGCAAAAGTATCAAAAAAGACAAATATCAAGTTTACATGTCAAACTTGTAAAAAAACAACAGTACAAAGAAAAGGATTCAGAACAAAAAAACTAGTAATAGAGCAGGAAAAATGATTAAAGAACCAACAAGCAAATTCATTAAAGTGAGATGCATTAAATGCAAGAACGAGCAGATAATATTTGGCAAAGCAGCCTCAGAAATTAAGTGTTTAGTTTGTAGCAATATTCTAGCATCCCCTAGTGGCGGTAAAGCTAAAATTAAAGCTCAAATTCTCGAGGTACTTGAATAAAGATGCTATATAAAAAACAAGGTCTGCCAGAAGTTGGCGAACTCGTCATGTGCACAGTAAAGAAAATATTGCCTCATTCTATTTTTGTTGACATTGAAGAATACAAAATCGAAGGCATGATCCATATTTCTGAAATTGCTCCTGGTAGAATAAGAAATTTAAGGGATTATGTACGAGAAGGAAAACAAATTGCATGTAAGGTATTAAACATTTACAGAGATAAAGGTCAAGTCGATTTATCCTTAAGAAGAGTTAACCAGTCTCAAAGAATAAAAAAAGTTACAGAATATAAGCAGGAGCAAAAAGCAGAAAAAATATTAGAGAATACAGCAAAAGAATTAAAAATAAGTTTAGAAGAAGTTTATAAGCAGGCCGGAAATTTGATGATAGAAAAGTATGGGGCATTAACACCTTGCTTCTATGAAGTTGTCAAAGGCCAAGTAGAATTAAAAGACCTAAAAATTCCAGCTAAAATAGAAAAAGCATTGACAGAAAAAATAAAGGAAAAAATCCAAATACCCTCTGTTTCAGTATCATCAATAGTAAAATTACAAAGTTTTTCCAGTGAAGGAATAGAAGATATTAAAAAAACGTTAAAGCATATAAGCGCGTATCAAGCTTCAATATCCTATCTTGGAGCTCCAAACTATAAGCTGATAATAAATGCTCCAGATTATAAAGAAGCAGAATCTGTATTAAAAAAGATAACAGACTCAACAACAAATTTTGCAAAAGACCTAAATGTAAAAGTAGAATTTAAAAGGAAATGAATAAAGTAGAAATATTAAAATGTGGTAAATGCTCTCAGTTTACATTAAAAAAAGAATGCTGCTCATCACCAACATTATCAACAAAACCGGCAAAATACTCTCCTCAAGATCCATATGGAAAATGGAGATTAGAATATAAAACTAAACATGGAATTTGAAATAAAGGAATTTGAAAAACCTAAGCTAAAAAATCCTATTTTGATAGAAGGGCTTCCAGGAATAGGAAATGTAGGAAAGATTGCAGTAGATTTCATGATAGACTCAGTAGATGCAAAAAAAATGCTGGAAATTCATTCCCATCATTTTCCCCACTCAGTATTCGTTAATGAAGATAATCTTGTGGATTTACCTAAAATAGAAGTGTATTACAAAAAAGACAAAAAAAGAGACTTTCTTTTTGTATCTGGAGATATTCAACCATTAGATGAAATATCCTGCCATGCCTTTTGTGAAACAGTCCTGGACATATTTCAAAAATATGATGGAAAAGAAATAATCACATTAGGTGGAATTGGCTTGCCGAAAATACCCAAGCAACCATTAATATATTGCACAGCAAATGAAAAGTCAATTATAAAAAAATATAAGTCAAAAAATATTAATAGTAATATTTTCGGAGTTGTAGGTCCGATTATTGGAGTTTCTGGATTGTTAGTAGGTTTAGCCTCTAAAAGAAAGATACCTGGCATGGTACTCCTAGCACAAACATTTGGCCATCCAACATATATTGGTATCAGAGGTGCTAGAGAGCTTCTCAAAGTGCTCAAAGAGTCTCTTGAACTAAGTTTGGATATTAAAAGCTTAGACAAAGAAATAGAAAATGTAGAAAAAGAGATGGAAATCTCATCAAAGACATTAAGTAAGCTTACGAAAGCAATGTCAGCTCAGCAAGACAAAGTAAGTTACATTGGTTAAAACTCTCCTAAATCTTTCTGCGTTTTTATTTTATAAACAGGATTTAAAACAACTTCTCCATAAATTCCGTCGAAACCTGGTTTGATTAGAAGCATTCCTTCTCTATTTAACAAAATAATTCTAGCTAATTTTTCATGAACAACTTTTTTTAGTTCCTCTTCTTTGACATTCAATAAAATATTAAACTCATTTTTAAAATTTTTAATTAAAAGGTTATAAATTTCCCATACTTTTTTAGATCCTAATTGCTTAATATCATAAACTGCACTTATTAATTCATGTAAAGGAATTAAAGAGACAAAGGGTTTAGAATTTTCCCGTTTATATCCTTCAGGTCTATCAGCTAATTTTTCTATTCTGTCGGCAACGCCAATAGTTAGTTTACTGCCGCATTTTGGGCATATATTCCCAAGTTTTTTAGACTCCGTAGGAGAATAAAAAACACCGCATTTAGCATGGCCAGTATAGTGATATTTTCCATAAAGGGGGGGTGTTTCAATAGTGCTTTTCAAACCATTTCCAGTTCTGATTGCCTTTAAAAAATTCTTATAAGCTAATTCTTTAAAATCAAGAATTGTAGCCTCTCTTCCTAAGCGCCATGGCCACATACTGTGGCTGTCGCTAAAGCTTACTAATTGAAACTTGTCTAAAGAACTAATCCTCCAATTATCAGCAGGGCTGCTTGACATTCCAGTTTCTAAAGCATGTATATACTTAGTATTTTCTTTAAAACAATCTTCTACCTTAGTAAGTTGATTATACTCTCCCATAAGTGAAAAATGGCTTGTCCATGCATGCGCAGGAATTATCTCTATGTCCTCACTAATACTCCTCATCATATCAACCAGTTCTATGCTATTAAACCCAAATATTGGTCTACCGTCATAGTCCAATCTGCCTTTTTTACTTAAAGCGTCAATTATTTGTTTAGCAGTATCTTTATTTGGTGAAAAAATTAAATGATGTATTCTCTGCCCCTTACCCCTGTTTCTATCAGTATAAATTAAACTTATTTCAGTTTGCCAAAGAAAAGGGAAATTTGTTTTGCTCCATAAAATACCGTTCTCGTCTTCTTGTAATTCTTCATTAATAATCTCAAATTGTTTAGGATGCTGGAAATCTCCTGTACCTAAAAGATGTAAGCCTTTCATTTTAGCAAATTTCTCTAGGTTCTGAAATGTTATATTCTTACTAGTGGCTCGTGAATAAGAAGAATGTAACTGTAAATCAGCAAAAATTTCCATAAAGAATGAATAATACTTAGATTAATAAAATTATTTAGTAGTGCTTTCAAAAATAGTTACAGGAACACTAGTCTCATCTAAATATATATAATTCAATCTTATATTTAGCTTATCCTCATAACTATCTCTTGCAGTAGTAAAGCAGCTAACAACTTGTTTTCCTCCAACTAACTCAACAATTCCTTTGTTAGATAGATCAGAAGTCCTGAAATCACATTGAACATCAGCAGGGTTCAAAATATGTACTTCAACTTTATCCTTATTGGCAACTCTAGCGGATCCTTCTTCAAGCTTCTCACATTCAATCTCCGGCATAAACACATCTCCCTTTCCTTGATTCTGAATCTCAATATTAAATCTAACTTGATCACTTCCCCTTATCTCCTCAGTGACAGAAGTAACTTGCACGGGCCCGCTAGAAATATCCCCTTTCTTAACCTTCTGCTCTTCAATGCTACAAACGCTCTTATCGCTTTCCTTTGCAATTAAAGGTGTTATGCAAACATTAACTAATCCTTTAGTTTGATAAGGATAGCAAACCTTAGCTCTTATAGTGAAATCTTGAGAATTAATAACAGGTTGATTGTATCGAGCATTCCCAAAATCAATTACTTGTTCTCCACCTTGCTCAGAAAATTCTCCTTTTCCTCTTAATGGTCCACTAGTTCCCTTATACTGCTCTGTTAATCCAAAAGTATTCAAATTAATTCCAAAAATTCTAGCTTTAGCCTTTCCACTCTGTAAATCAAATTCTCCTTTATTCTTTAGGACAGTTCTTATACTTACAGAGTCATCCTGCTCAAACTTGCTAGGTGGAGCTAATTGCTCAAATTCTAAAGAAACACCATCAACACCACCAAAAAAAGTCCCTACTTTTCCTTTATCATCTTTGTTGCATCCTGCAAGAAACAGTAAAGGAATCACAAGAATAGCAAAAATGTAAGATTTTTTCATAGTAACACCTAAAATTTAAAGAGATTTACTCATTTATAAAATTATCTCTGTTTATCAACATCTAAGATTTGCACAGGCAAAGTCTGAGAAACTCCATAATCATACTCAAGTTTAATGTCTAAAGGATTCTCAACATAATCAATATTCCCTAAAAAAATCTCGCAGTTGAGAGTTTCTTGATCCTTGTCTTTTCTCCATAAAAAGACCCCATTTTCTAATTCTCGGCATTCCAAAATTCCATATCCCTTATAATCTACCTCAACACGTACAGGAACATATCTTAAAGCAGAAGAAGCTCCTTTTTTATTGGTAGTAGTTTCATCAAGCTCTCCTTTAATCTCTCCTTGTTTCATCTTTTTTAAAGTTACAACAGCAACAAGCTTAATACCTCCTTGCTCAGGAACTAATTGTTTATCAACACCTGCAATTGTAATAGGAGCAATAGTAGCTCTTAACTTATCTCCACTAATTTTCTCAAAAGAAGGGCATTCTTTTTCCTTTTGCCCTACCAAATTCTTAACACAAAGTTGTGGTCCGGCTACAATATTACATTTGTATTGCGATTTTGCAATAATAGAGGTAGATAAATCTCTATCTAAGCCTCTATAAGCAGGAAAACTAAATTGTTTTGTAGTAGAATCTCTAACAACACTTTCTCCGACTTGTTCAATTCCTCCTAATTCCAAAGAAGCACATTGCTCATCAACACCAGCCCAAACACTGCTCAATGTATCAGTAACACAAACCTCTGAAGCAACATCGCAAACACCATTATTAGTTAATTCTAAGCCAACATTAACATCTTGGTTTTCCCTCAAAGAAGCAGCTGGTTGTAAAGGCAAAAATATAATTTGTAAACCATCAGGCTCTCCAGTAATCTTTCCTCTACCCTGTCCAGTCTGCCCACATCCAACTAAAAATATTAATAATAAAACAATAAGTATCTTTTTCATGCTTCTTGAGGTCTCCTTAAATTAATTACTAAAGTATCATAAGTTTCATATAAATACTCTGCTTTCGCAGTAACCTCATCAACAGTTAATTCCTCACTTTCCAAATAATCAATATTAAAAGTTGTTCTTAAAGAAAAGTCTTCTAAAACCAAAGCATCAAAGCATTCCTTGCTTAAATATCCATGAGTAAGTTTTTCTCTAATTCCCAGCCTTTCACATCTAGCATTTAATTCAGTCAATTTTTCAGGTCTAATTATATATCCCTTTCTATTTTCTTCCTGAGTCTCAACTTCTGTAAAATCTCCTTGCTCAGTATTAAGAACAAAATTATTTGGTATACTTAATCTCATGTATTTTAATTCTCTTACAGCACCTTTATTAGCAGGAGCATATTTTCCATATTCCTCAAAAGAAACCCCTAAAAAATTTCCATTTTCACTATCGCTTCTATCACTATAAGGCTGTCCTAATCCTCCCAAAACAATTCTCATAGGGGCTTTACTTGGCTGACTTGCAACTTTTCCCGTTTCTCTATCAGCAATATATCTGCTTTTAATCCCATCAAAAGGATCTTTGCCTAACTGCTTATCTTCTCTTAATTTTTCATATCCTTTAGTATAAACTTCCCAAAATACATATGAACTAAACTCATAATCAACAATAAATTCAACTTTTAGCGGCTGTAATTTATCTTGAGATTGAGTTAAGCCCGAATTAATAGTAAACGTATTCTCTGGAAATTCACAGCTCACATGTATGAAAGTTTGCTCTCCTTTGATAATCTCTTTTTTTGCAGGTACAGCAATTCCTTCTTTTATTTCCCCTCCGCTTTCTCCCAAGCATCCAAAAGAAACAACAGAAACTTCATCTTCTTCCTCTTGAGGAATTTTTATCGCTAAATCTGAGTCAATAAAAATTTTTTCATCAGTAAAATAAAGGCTTGAAGTAGAATAAGGTTTCCTAATAAAATTCAATCCTAGTTCTTTATCAGTTTCAGTAGCATCAACACTTGCTTTCCATTGGCTGTTAGAAGTTTTAATAATTGCCTGGGAAGGATTAACAATAACAGTACTTGCTTCCCTGAATTGAGGAATCAAATAAGAAACTCCCGGGACTTTGCTGAGAGAATCTGTAGTCGTAGCCCACAAGCTTTCCAATGCACCTTGTCTATAAGATTGTATTCCCACTGTTAATAATATTCCTATAGTCAAAAAAAATATTATCCATCCTACAGGTCCTCTAAGAAGATTTGCTATTATTCTAAAAGGATTAAAAGAAGGCGGTCCTCTTTGGATAGTAGAGATGGCTTCTCCAATTTTGTCTCTAGAAAATCCTCGTGTTCTTCTCAATGCTGGATCATCATAATCCTTTTCACTTTTAGCCATCTTCTCATTTCAAAATTAACTCTAATTTATCAACAGTAAATTCGCTTTGTGGAATTATCTTGAAAATATTATTTCCTTCTTCAATAAACTCCCCCACATCCTCTACTTTAAACTCATCATCCTCAATATCAACGCTAAATTCATTATTATTTATTTCATAAACAAATTTTTTCCTGTCATTGTCATCAAATATAATCTTTAATTCAACCTTCCTATTGTCAATATTTATTTTGTCAAATGTTGATCCGCTAACACCGAATTTATATTTAGCAGTTCCCCCCTCAGAAGTTTTGACTCTCAATTCAATGTCCTTAATTAAATAATCTCCCTTATCAATTTCAAAAATAAGCTCATTAGTTCCTTCTTCTAAGTCCGCAGCATTAATATCAACTTCCTTATCAGCAGATCCGCAGGTTATCAGTTCATTACTAATCTCTTCTTTATTCAAAAATACCCTTAATCTGCTTGATTCGGCAGCATTATTGCAGAACAGGAAATAGCTCAATTTTCCATTTCCTTTTTCAGCAGCGCTCAAAACAAAAGTTCTTTTCTCTTTTGTGTTTATAATCTCAAAGCTCTGTCTTACTTTAACGTCTTTCAAAATATATTCATTTTCCTTAAAAATATTTATTCCGGGGCTAGAAACCTCAAAGTCCAAAGAATTAATTTCTTGTAGCAAATTTTTAGGTAAAACAACAGTCTGCAATCCTTCAGATTTTCCGGCAAATATTTCTGCTTCATTTAAAGTGATGATTAAGTTTCCTTCGCTTTTTTCAGCAGAAAAAATAAGATAAGCATTTTCTAAATCATCAGTATCCTCAATTTTAAAAGTAAGTTTTCTTACATCAGAGCTAAAAGTCCCTTCTGTAAGAGTCAATCTGCTTGCCAAATCAGAAACAAGAGGCTCATCTCTTAAAAATAAATTAATAGGATTGATTTTGTGTAAAGACTCATCAGCAGAAGCGGTATTCAATAATCCCGGTGCTTGTGATAATAAAGCTACATTGCTAGAATCTCTATTAGAATCTACACTAGTATTAGCCCTCAAAAGATTCTCTCTGTCTTCTGGAGGCAATAATAAAATAAAGAGTGCAAGAAAGATAGCTATAAGAAAAACCAGCACCCCTATATTCCCTGCGCTTTGCCCCTTTTCCATTAGTAAATCTAAAAGTCCCTTCTATTTAAAACTTTTTATGACTTCATTTGATAGAAGAAAAAGCATCCTCTACTTGTGTTCCTTTCCAGCCTGCTTTAACTAAATTTGATTTAATCTCCCTGTCCACCATACCAGCAGTTCTTGCTTCTTTTATATATGTAACAATCTTCTTTTCTTGATCGGTTAAAGATGATTTCCCAGATTTAGTATTCACATTTCCAGAACTGCCTAAACTTCCTCCTAATTTTCCTTGTCTTCTCATCCATACTAATGCTCCAATTCCCGTTGCAAGAATAATAATGACAATTACTCCAATAATAATGCCTGTATTATTTCCTTCATCCTCAACAAGGAAATCATTTGGATCTGTTGGATTAGTCTGGTCTACATTAATCTCTTTGCCATTAGATACTCCATCTTTGTCATAATCATCATCAAATTCCTGAGTTAAGTCTCCAAAGAATTGTATCTCTAAATCATCTAAAACTCCATCATTATCGATATCTGCATCACTTCTGCTAATTCCTGCTCTTTCATAATCATCTATAGTTGGATAATCCTCTCCTCCAAGTGAAGGTGAAACAGGTTGCTGAGGTTCTCCTATAGTGCACTCATCAACTACATTATATCCTTGATTTTGCCATACAGATATACTTGATTGGCATGCATATTTACAAACTCCCTCTGCGTTTTGTATGAAAACAGTTGGACATCCTGCATTACTTGAGCTTCCTCTACTACTAGAACCACTTTCAGAACTGACTGTATCGATTTCACTTCCACCATCATCTGCTGCAGATTCAACACGGGCAAGATCTCCAAACAGCCCATAATCAGAGAAATGATTTGTCTCACCTGTAACTAAATTAGATGAAGTATCAACTGTAGTATCAAGTATCTCCCAATCACCTGTACTAGGATTATTATAATACATTCTCAAAGTGGATTCATCTATTCCTTTCAAATTTGCTTCATCATAACCTACTGAAAGTAAAAGCTTTTGTATCTTGCCTGCTAAATCTGCAGTGCTTTCCAGAGTAACAAATCTAAATGGTTGCTTGCCTCTAACATTCCTGCTTATAGGGTTAGCATCTCTATATTTCCCTACAATATCTGTTTCTATAATTTCTCCTGACTGGATATCTATCCTTATCATTGAATTAACTAAATTAGCCCTAGTAGTAATTCTATTGCTGTAACGTATTCTTTCCTCAACTATGCCAAAATTATCAGATAATATAAAGAAATCATCAAAGTTTACAATCTTATCATTATTTAGGTCATATTTAACATCCCAGTTTGCATCTCCTTCTTGGGTGTTTAAATGATCTCTGAACAGTATACCATCTGCACCAGCAGTAGATGCTGCATCTGCTCCAACTTCAATTTCAACTCTCCCATCATCATTAAAATCTCCCCATCTTGTTACTCTAATTGGGCAATTATCTCCCTGGCCTATTGCTCTTCTTATAACATCTACATCATCAGTATCTAGCTTTCCATCTGATGTCAAATCATTTTGTGCAATTGCGATATCTGATTCTGCCCTTATCACTCCTTGCATTTGATCCACATCTGCCTCTTCAATGCAGTAGTTTCCATCAAGGTCCCCTATAGGACGAGGCAAAGGATCACATCTTCCTCCTGTTCTAAACTTCTTCCTAAATTCAGTTAAATCGTTGTCATCAACTCTATTATCCACATTTAAGTCAAATTTAAGGTTCCTCTGTGTTTCTGGTTTTGCAATTTCATCTTGTAATAAAATCTTATCTGCATTATCTACACATCTAGTATTGGTAAAGTCAGCTGGAACAATAGGACAAGCATCTCCCAATCCGACTCTATCAGCTAAAACTGTTGCATCGCTTAAGCTAAGAGCCCCATTATTATCATAATCGTACCTTTGGATGGTCGCTCCGCCTGTGCTTAAAAGAGCACTAAAAGATTCATAATCTTCTCTATCAACACAGTTATCATTATTCAGGTCATATCTTTGTAATTCAGTTAGGGTCAATTCTGAACATTTACCATTTGTTCCACATAAGTTAGACATACATTCATTGCTTGAAGCGCAAGTCTCACCATTTGCTTTTAAGGCAATGGCTAAACAATTTTTAGATGCCTCATCCCATGTAAATTCAGCATTACATTTTACACATATGCCATTATTAACAAGAGAGCAATAGTCATTTCCTGCTGCAATCTCATCTTCTCCTATCTGTCGTAATACAGTGCATCCATCTCCTTCTGGAGCACTACAAGAAACAGGTATACTAATCTGTACAGCTGTGGTATATAAACTTTCGAAAGCTCCTTCTTTAATAGCCTTTACTCTGTAGATATAGTTAACTCCTGTTGCTATGCTTACACCATCTGCATAAGTACATTCCTGATCATTGCAAATATCTCTAAGATTGAGAGCAAAATTATCATCTCTTATTGCTCCAGATTCTCTGCTTATAGCATAGGATATGTCTCTTCTTCCATTAGCAACAGTAATACCGTTAACTGCATCTTTCCATTTTATTAGTATCATATTCTCACTAGGATTGTAACTTAAGCTAACATCTGTAGGAATTCCCAAACCTAGTTCTGGAATGACAATTTGCTGTTCTTCAGTAATCACAATAGTTTTTGTTACTTCCCCGCTAGTTGTATCCTTTGTAGCAGTAACTTTAATGTTATAAGTTCCAGGCTGAGTATAAGTATGACTTGCAGGATTAGTTGTAACTACTGTACTGCCATCCCCAAACTCCCATACATAAGTAACATCAGTTAAATCCTGAATTGAAAGACTTGCATCTTCAGCAGACCCTGTAAATATTATTTCTTCTCCGACAAGAGCATTACTTTGATAATCAAAATCAACGCTTAATGGAATAGGGGTTAAAGACCCTGTCTCGCTAATCATAACATTTTTTTGAACTGTAGCAGTTAATCCATCATCATCAGTAATAGTTAAGATAACAACATAATCCCCACTAGTTATATAAACATGAGAAGTTTGAGGTGTCTGAACATTTTGTTCAGAAGTACTATCTCCAAAATTCCATTTATAAGAAACTATAGTGCCATCATCATCATTTGAAGCAGAAGCATCAAAACTTAAAGGTAATCCAACCCTATATCCTTGAACAGTCTCAAATGAAGCTTCTGGTGCATTGTTTAAAACAACAACAGGAGGTTGATTTAATAACTCTGCTAACAAGAAGAAATCATCAAAGTTTACATAGCAATCTCCATTCAAGTCATATTTTGCATCCCAGCTTGTGCTCTGCACATTAGTTCCTGAGTGTTGCTTGAACAACAACCCATCAGGTCCCAAGCTTTCTCCATTAATTATTTGAATATCGACTCCTCCATCATTATTGAAATCTAAATCACTATATGTAGCAACATTTTGTCTTCCTGGGCAAGTTAAAAGCGTAGTTCCAGAAGGTATATCTAGAGTAGTAAAAGTACCATGATTAATAGAAAGTTCTACA
>CAYIAV010000006.1:0-19079 GCA_964361505.1 Candidatus Woesearchaeota archaeon
TTTATTATTTCAAGTTTTTAAGAAAAAAATTATTTGAAAAGGCATTAGTTGAGAAAATGAAAAATAAAATGCCAGAAGATAATAAAAGAGAAATAGAGAAAAGAATTTTTATGCTATTTAGATATATCGAGGCTTGCGAGTATAGCAGAGAAAAAATTATCAAATATGCAAGGCAATTGGACTATTCTTATGACAGAGGATTAATAGGTTATAATGAGTATAACAAATGCAGAAGCATAGAAGGCAAGAGCCCTGAATGGTGGGTTAACTACTATGATGAACAAATTAAATATTATAATAAGGTATTAGACAGTTATAATGTTAGTTAAAGCCAATATCGATTTTGTTGGTTTTTGGTAGTATATAAGATTGTGACATATCTCATGACCAAGTTTTTGGCAATAGCAATCTTTTTAAAGCGATATTTCAACCTTTTTTCTATGGTGAAGAGAACAGGGCCTACTACATTAGCATTGCAGAATCTTATCATGGAGCTTTCTGTACTTGGAAGCAAGGAACAGGCTCCTTTATGGAAAAGACTAGCTCAAGATCTTTCCAAATCTACAAGAATAAGAAGGTCTGTTAATATTGATAGAATACAGAGGTATACTAGAGAAAATGAAATTGCTTTGGTTCCTGGAAAAGTTTTAAGTGGCGGGGAATTGACTAAAAAATTGACGATTGCAGCCTATCAATTTTCAGCGAAAGCTAAAGAAAAAATAAATAAAACTGGGAAAGCTATTACTATTAAGCAGCTTATGTTAGAAAATCCTAAAGGAAATAAAGTGAGGATTATTGGCTAAAATGATTATTAATGGAGAAAACTTAATTTTAGGGAGATTGTCAACTGTTGCTGCAAAAAAAGCACTCAAAGGAGAAAAGGTTGATGTTGTCAATTGTGAGAAAATTGTTATTGTTGGAAACAAAAATAATATTTTAGCTAATTACAAGCAGAAACATGAAGTAGGAAGTGTGAGCAAGGGACCTTTTCAGCCTAAGATGCCTGATCGTTTAGTCAGAAGAACTATTAGAGGAATGCTGCCTTATAAACAAGCTAAGGGGAAAAAAGCTTTTCAAAATGTTATGTGCTATATGGGAATTCCTGACAGCCTTAAGGATAAGAAGTTAGAATCTTTGAAAGAAGCACATATTGAGAATAAAATGACAAGTTTTATAACTATTGCAGATGTTTGCAGGATATTGTGGGGCAAAAGAATATAATGGCAAAAATTGTTTCTACATCTGGAAAAAGAAAAACTGCTGTTGCTAGAGCTACTTTAAGAGAAGGAAAAGGACAAGTAAGAATTAACAGGATTTTGCTTGATACTTATTCTAATCCTTTGGCTAGAGGGAAGATACAAGAGCCTTTACTTTTAGCTGGAGATGAAATTGTTAAGAAGGTTAAGATTGATGTAGAAGTAAATGGTGGGGGATGGCTAGGACAAGCTGAGGCTTCTAGATTAGCAATTGCAAGAGCATTGGTAGATTATACAGGAAGTAAAAAATTAGAAAGAACTTATTTGGACTATGACAGAAATTTAATGGTCGCAGATGTTAGGTTTAAGGAACAGTGCAAACCTAATGATTCTAAGGCTAGAGCTAAGAGAGCTAAATCTTATAGGTAGGTTTTGATTATATATTTCTTAAACTATGTTTTTAACTCACTAGTCCATATGACAACTTCACGCGTGGGATTTATAAACATAAACTTCTATTCTAGTATATGGGCAAAAAGATTACATTAGTTGTTTTTCAAGATAAGAAAATTAGAAGAGTTTGGTATAAAGACGAATGGTATTTTTCTGTTGTTGATGTGGTTGAAGCCTTGACTGATAGCACTGATGCTAAGGATTATTGGTATAGGCTGAAAAAAAGAGAGCTTGAATCGGGAGGAGTTGAGTTATCGACATTTTGTCGACAGCTGAAATTGCAATCAAGTGATGGCAAGTATTATGCATCTGATTGTGCAAATACTAAAAATATGTTTAGAATTATCCAATCAATTCCTTCTAAAAAAGCTGAGCCATTTAAGCAATGGTTAGCTCAGGTAGGATATGAAAGAATTCAAGAGATTGAAAACCCGGAATTGGCTCAAAATAGAGTTAAAGAATACTATGAACTCAAAGGTTATCCAAAGGATTGGATTGATAAAAGATTAAGAGGGATAGTTATTAGACAAGATTTGACAGATGAATGGAAATCAAGAAGTGTTCAGGAAGAAAAAGATTTTGCTATTTTGACAAATGAAATCTCAAAAGCAACTTTTGATAAAACGACTCAGGAATACAAGGAATTTAAAGGACTTAAAAAGAAAAACCAAAATTTAAGAGATCATATGACTGATTGGGAATTAATTCTTACTATGGTTGGAGAAAAGGCAACAACTGATATTACTGTTGCTAAAGATGCTAAGGAATTTTCAGAATTAAAACATACTGCTAAAGAAGGAGGAGATGTTGCTAAAAATACAAGGATTGAATTAGAACGAAAGACAGGCAAATCTGTTATTTCAAAAAATAATTATTTACACTTAGAGGAAGGAAAAAAGAAAAAGTTAAATTAAATATATTAATAGAAATCTATAAAAGCAAGTATTCCTTTTTTTAAGAGGTGATTTTATGGTTGGTGGTTCATGTTTAGACTTAAGGGGGCAGAGAGGAGATTCAGCTATAATGGATGCTTTTGGCAAGGTTCTTTCTGGAAAAAATAATTATAAAACAGTGGAATCAATTCCTAAAAAAATGTGCTCTGGATGCAAAAAGGAATTAAAACCTGCAGATAAATTCTGCTCTGACTGCGGTATAAAAGCCTTATAGCAAGCTTTTTAAATGTGATTGTTGGATTAATTTTAAAATGATTATACCTATCAGATGTTATAGTTGCGGTAAGCCAATAGCCCATTTATGGGCTAAATTCTTAGAAATGACTGATAACAGGAAAAAAAATGTAAAGGAATCTATGGATACTTTAGGTCTTAGAAGATATTGTTGCAGATCTCATTTCATGGGGCATATTGATTTACTTTCTGATATAGGCCAGTTTAAGAAAGATTAAAATGTACAGACTATTTGAAAAAATTTATCTTTCTGTAAAAGAATTTCTTGAGGAAAATAAAAGAACAAGAGAATTTTTTTCTGCCCATGAATCTGGCTTTTATAGAGAAGAATTAGACTTTTTAGGCAAACACTCTAGTTTGTTAGAAGAAGTGTTGGAAAAATTAGAAGACAATGGGCCAGAAAGAGCTTGAAGCAATAAAAAATTTTTTGGATTCTAACAGAGTTAAATATAAACTTGTTGAGCATAAAAAAGTTAAAACCTCTGAAGAAGCTTCTTTAGTTAGAAATGTTCCTCTAAATCAAGGAATGAAGTCTTTGATATTGGTTACAAAAGAAAAAGGATTTGTTTTATGTCTAGTTCCTGGGGATAGAAAAATAAAATTAGGATTTTTGAAAAAAATTTTGAATGCTAAGGATATAAGGCTAGCTGATTATGAGGATGTTTTAAGGATTACTGGATGTGAAGTGGGATCTGTGCATCCTTTTGGCGATCTGTATAAAGAAAAATTAGAAATTTATATGGATAGAAATGTTTTAAATAATAGAATAATTGATTTCAGTGTTGGAACCTTTGTTAATTCTGTTGAAATGGAATTAAAAGATTTTCTTAAACTAGTAAAAGTTAAAGTTGAAGAATTTGCTGTTGAGAAATAGGAAATCTTTATATCTTTTTTATTCTTGTTAATTTTATGAAAAAGAATGCTAGCACTTTTGATAATATCGATAAGCATGTTGTTGCATGGATGAAAAAAGAAGGCTTAATTTTTTTAAGGTATTCTTTAGCCATTGTTTTTATTTGGTTTGGTTTGTTGAAATCTTTTGGATATAGCCCTGCAAGCGAATTAGTTACTAAAACTGTTTATTGGTTTTCTCCTCAATGGTTTGTTCCTTTTTTAGGATGGTGGGAATTTTTAATAGGTATTTGTCTACTGTTTAAACCTTTAATAAGAGCTGGAATACTTTTAATGTTTTTTCAGATGATAGGAACTTTTTTGCCTTTGATTTTACTGCCTGAAATAGTTTACGGGCCTGTTCCCTTTTCTTTGACTTTGGAAGGACAATATATTATAAAGAATATTGTTTTGATTGCTGCTGCAATAGTTATTGGAAGCCATGTAAGAGATAAACATTAGTGTTTTGCTTGGGAAGTTTTCTTCCGAACCATGTTAGTACTCTTGTGTGAAATCTGTATGTCTTTTGGAAATTTTCTTCTTTGTATTCTAGTGTTGAGGGAGGCAGTCTATTCTCGATTGGAATGCTTATGTAATGTGCCCTCAAACTATTTTTTATATTTATATAGGAGAAAATACCAATTATTCCTGCAACAATGCAACTGAGCGGTTTCATTAATATATACAAAAAACTTTTAAAGATGCTTTTCGCATTTATTGCTGTGCCGCGATCGCGTAACTTGGTATCGCACAGAATCTTTTTGGGAAAAAGCTTCACCAAAAAATTTGCGAAGAAGCCTGGAATACGCAACTGAGAGCTTGGCCCTCTGGGCATCCCGGTTCAAATCCGGGTCGCGGCGAATTGTTTTTTTCCGACGATGTTTTAGATTTTACCATTAATATTAAATTTTTTGTGAATCTTCTTGAGAATTATTTTTGTTTATTTGTTATGTTTTTTCCGACGGAGAATTGTACTATTTTTTTATCAAAAATTAAAAAATAGAAATGTTTATATATGATAAGATATGATAATTTAGTAATAAAAAGATAAAATATTAACTGTTTCATGATTTAATTTCATGAAAAGAGGTGATGATGTTTTTTGAAACTTTGTTGAAAAAAACATTATATGTTAATGTTTTGTCTATTCGTGGAGGAAAAAAATGGTAGCAAGACGAAAAAGTTCCGCTAGCAAAAAAACAGCTAGAAGATCTACAAGTTCAACTTCTAGAAGAAAAACAGCTTCTAAAAGAAGAACAGCAAGAAGGTAAGGGAATGATCCCTTACTTCTTTTTATATTTTTTTAATTTTTTAACTGATAAATTCTTTTTCATCTTCGGATAATTTGTTTTTTCTATAATTACTTTTATTGATTCCACTTTTACACTACTAATATTTTTGATTTCCAAAATGGCCATTGATTGTGACCAAACTGTACTAGCATGTCTATCTTTAAATTTTTTAATTCTAATGGAATATCACATGCTCCGAAGCATGAATCCAGCCATATAAAAATTTTAGAATTTGTTTTGCCTTCTAATTCTTTTGCTATCTTTACCGCCTCGGGTTTTAACCCATCAGGCAATTGGATGCACACAAACTTTGCATTTTCTTTTTTTATCAGTTCTACTACTTCATTTATTTCGTAGTTGTATTTCATATATTTCATGTAATATAAACTTTTTTAAACATATTTATTATTTAAACTTTTATGCAAATTGTAAATATGCAAACAGAAGATAGCTTAAATATTGTAGGCGATTATTTTGAAGGAAATAGCAAGGCTGTTATTTTGCTGCATATGTTTCAGAAAACTAAATTAAGCTGGAGAAGCTTTGCTGAAAAGTTGAATGGGGATGGTTATAGTGTGCTGTCTATTGATTTTAGAGGACACGGTGAAAGTGATGACAATTGGAAAAATTTTGTTGAAAAAGACTTTATCAATATGATTCAAGATGTTAAAGCAGCTAAGGCTTTTCTGAAGATGTATGGAATTAAAGAAATTGGCATTATTGGAGCGAGTATTGGAGCTAATATTGCTTTGAATTATAGCATAGAAGATGAAGATGTAAGATTTGTTGTTTTATTAAGCCCTGGAATGAATTACAAGGGGATAAATATTGAGAATTCTGATTTTAACAGGCCTATATTAATTGTTGTAAGCAAAGATGATGTTCAAAGCTTTAATGATTCAAAAGAGATACTTGAAAATATCAGCAATGAAGATAAAAAAATTGCGCTATTTGAGAATGCTGGGCATGGAACTGATATGTTTAAAGATTCTAAATTAGAGCCTTTATTAATTAAATTTGTCAAAAAAAATCTTTAATTTTAGATTGTTGGAGATGTATTATTTAAGAAATTCTTGAAAAAGCCGGTTGGAAACTTTTATATAAAACATCAATTTAATTTTTTTATGAACTTTAACGAAATGGTTTATGATTTATGCAAGAAAATTCCTAAAGGGAAAGTTAGTACTTATGGCGAGATTGCCAAATCAATGAATACCAAAGCTTATAGGGCTGTGGGAAGAGCTTTGGCCTGCAACCCTTATGCACCAAAAATTCCCTGCCATCGCATTTTGAGTTCCAAAGGAGAATTACATGGATTTCAGGGAAAGAAGGATAAAACAGCTTTAAAAGCTAAAAAAGAACTTTTAGAGAAGGAAGGAATTCAGTTTAATGGGGATTTAGCAGTTAACTTTAAAAATGTATTCTATAAATTGAGATAATCTTTATTAAACTTTTTACATTTTGTATTGATGAGGTGTTTTTTATTTTGAAAAATGGCAAAAAATCAGGCATCATTGGAGAGAGAAGTAAAGCTGCTGAGGAAACAGGTCAATACCCTGAATGAGAGAGTTAGTAATAGGTTTGACTTTTTGCTGGATGAATTGAAGGAAATAGGATATAGGAACAAATTTTCTTTAGAAAAAAATGAGTCAAATGTTACAGGATTGGTTTCTGTTGTTACTCCTAAAAAGAATTTATCTGATTTGGTATTGCCTTGGGATGTCGAGTCTCAGGTAATTATGGCTCTTAAACAAATTAATAGCTATTCTAAGCTTGTCAAAGATTATGGAATGAAGAGGATATTAAAAAGCAATACTATTGCTCTAAATTTTATAGGACTGCCTGGAACTGGCAAGACATTAACTGCAGAAGTTGTAGCTAAACATTTGGGAAAGAAGCTTTATGTTGTAAGATATTCTGATCTAGTTGACAGCTATATTGGAGAGACTAGCAAAAACATTGTCAAGGTTTTTAATTATGCAAGAGAGGATTCTGCTGTATTATTTTTTGATGAGGCAGATGCTATTGCCTCTGCAAGGACTAATGTTATGAATGCTACTGACTCTGAAAATAATTTAGTTAGGAATGTTCTATTAAAAGAATTAGAGAATTTTAATGGAGTTGTTATATTTGCAACAAACTTAGCTGAAAATTTTGATAAAGCATTTGAAAGAAGAATACACATGCATATACTATTTAAAATGCCTGAAGCTCATGATAGAGAAAGGTTATGGAAAACTCTTTGCAAGGGTTTGAAAATTCATAAAGATGTTAACTTTAAAGAATTAAGCAAAAGATATGCTTTTTCTGGAGGCAATATAAGAAATGCTATACTGAATGCTGCGAGAATTGCTTTGAGTTATAATAAAAAATCTCTTGCTATGGAAGAATTTGTTAAAGGTTGTGAGCTAGTTGAAAAAGGAAGTTTGTCTATGAATGGATATAATAATGTTAAAGAATTGGAGTATATTGGCTAAATAGTAACTCCAATACTCATTTTGTTAAAAATAACTAAAGGC
Organism: Candidatus Woesearchaeota archaeon; assembly: GCA_964361505.1. Taxonomy (GTDB): domain Archaea; phylum Nanobdellota; class Nanobdellia; order SCGC-AAA011-G17; family GW2011-AR20; genus JACQNJ01. Next base: position 7,539 of record CAYIAV010000006.1, read on the forward strand.
TTAACTATCTCTTTGGGAGTATACTTTTTTTCTAATCTTACAAGCCCAACATTGTTTAGTATCTCTATGTCATTAGCAACTGCTCTCCATTGTCTGTTTGTTATTTTTGCTAACTCGTAGATGCTTTCTGGATTGTTCTTTCTAATAAAATGCATTAACCTTATCCTCTCAGGAGTTAATATCGTTCTTAGTGTTTCTATGTCTCCAAATACAATTCTCTTAGTTTTTTTAACTGCTTTTCCGCTAGAAATGCCTCTAAATATTTTAGCGGCTTCTTTAATGCTTTCATCAAACGGTTTTACTTCTATTTGGATAGTGTTAACTTTTAATGTTTTTTTCATATTCATAACCTCCATTATTTGTATAACTCTTTCATTAGATCTTCAACTTCTTTTTTGAATTGTAAAAACAAGAGTTCTGGATCTTTAAACTTGATTTTAATCTCTGTGCCTTTGTAATGCTTATGGTGCCCTTTCCCTCTTTCGTTATCATATCCTAATATCCTTTCTTTATCATGGATAAAAACAAATGAGTATTTTACCATATCTGGAAAATCTTTGCTTTTTGGAATTTTCCAAATTTTCATTTCAACTATGTCTCTTTCGCTTAAAATCCTCTTTTCATGGAACACAAGTTTAGCATACAAATAATTCACCCCATATATGATTTTATGTGTACTATAGTATATTTGAACTACTATATAAATATTTTTATTTTAAACTGAACTTTGATAATCCTGTGAACTTATTCTCCCTCAAATCTGACTAAAGAAAATATCTTGTAACCATGCTTTTCCAATTTTTCTTTTCCATGCAAATCTGGAAGCTCAATAACAAAACTGCATTCTACAATTTCTCCACCTAATTTTTTTACCAAGTTACATGCTGCCAAACAAGTTCCACCTGTTGCTATCAAATCGTCCACTACTAAAACTTTATCACCTTGAGCAATTGCGTCTTTATGAATTTCAATTTTGTCTTTACCATATTCTAACTCGTATTCTTCTGATACTGTTTCTGCTGGAAGCTTTCCTGGTTTTCTAGCTGGAATGAAACTTAGATTTAACTTATTTGCTAATATAGAACCGAAAATAAATCCTCTGGATTCTATAGCGACTATTTTATTTATGTCTTTGTCTTTGTATCTTTCTATGAATTTATCTGTTACATAGTTTAATGCTGAAGGGTCTTTTAGCAATGTTGTAACATCCCTAAACATTATTCCTTGCTTAGGCCAGTTTGGAACTGTTCTTATACTTTCTTTTATAGAATTTTCTTCATTTCCTAGACTTTTTATAGATTCAATTAAAATTTTTTTTACCTTTTCGGCATTTTCATGAAATACTTTTAGAATTATTTCCCAAGAAACAGTTTCATCTTCTTTCCAGCAATCATAATCTGTTACCATTGCAATTGTGGCATAAGGGATGTTTAATTCATTAGCTAAAATAGCTTCAGGAGCTATTGACATGTTAATTACATCTGCACCCCATGCTCTAAACATTTTAGATTCAGCTTTTGTAGAAAATCTAGGGCCTTCTATTGTTATGACTGTGCCTTTATCATGAACTTTGTAGTCTAGATTTTTTATTGTTTTTATTAATAATGATCTTAATTTTTCATTAAAAGGGGAAGCCATTGGTGTGTGCTTTGCTCCTTGTTCAAAATCATCATGAAATGTTATGTTTCTATGCTTTGTAAAATCAATAAATTGATCTAAAATTACTAGGTCTCCTCTTCCCATTTCTTCCCTTAGTGAGCCGCAGGCGGTTGTTGCGATTATGAAATCTACTTCTTTTAATGCGTAAATATTAGCTCTGTAGTTAACACCTGTTGGACTGATTGTATGTTTTTTTCCATGTCTTGGAAGGATGAAGACTTCTGCATTTCCAAGCTTTCCGTGAATTACCTTATCACTTGGCTTACCAAAAGGAGTGTTAACTTCTATTTCTTTGAAGTCCTCTAGAATTCCTGGCTTGTCTAAACCTGAACCACCAATTATTCCTACTTTTACCATAAAAGGCTGTAAACTATAAAACTTAAATACATTCTTGTGCTATAAAATAAATATTAATATCTATAATGTTCTGCCTTGAATGGTCCTTCTGGATTTATGCCTATGTATTTTGCTTGTTCAGGTGTGAGTTTTGTGATTTTACCACCTAATTTTTCAACATGCAGCCTTGCCACTTCTTCATCTAGTTTTTTCGGCAAAGTGTAAACACCAACAAGATAGTTATTTTTCCATAATTCAATTTGGGCTAAAACTTGATTTGTAAATGAATTACTCATTACAAAGCTTGGATGGCCTGTAGCACAACCAAGGTTAACTAATCTGCCTTCAGCCAAAATAAATATTTCATTTCCATTTGGTAGTATGTATTTGTCTACTTGGGGCTTGATATTAACTTTTGTTATTCCCTTCAATTCATCTAATTCATTTACTTGAATTTCGCTATCGAAATGGCCGATATTGCAAACAATGGCTTGGTCTTTCATATTTTTCATGTGCTCTATTGTGATTATATCTTTGTTTCCAGTGGCAGTAACATATATGTCTCCAATATCTAATACTTCTTCTATTTTTTTAACATCAAAACCTTCCATTAATGCTTGTAAAGCACATATAGGATCTATCTCTGTGATAACAACTCTTGCACCAAATCCCCTCATTGATTTTGCGCATCCTTTTCCTACATCCCCATATCCGCAAATTACTACAACTTTTCCCGCTACCATCACGTCTGTTGCTCTTTTGATTCCATCTGCTAAACTTTCTCTGCATCCATATAAATTATCGAATTTACTTTTTGTAACAGAGTCATTTACGTTTATTGCGGGGAATAGGAGTTCGTTTCTTTCTAACATTTGGTATAAGCGATGAACACCTGTTGTTGTTTCTTCAGAAACCCCTTTTATTTCTTTGCTCATTCTTGTCCACCTTTGCTTGTCTTCTAAATAAACATTTTTTAGGCAGTCCATGAGTTCTTTGAAATCCTTACCTTCTTTATTATAGTCTTGATTTAATAAGGAAGGATTTCGCTCTACTTCTACTCCTTTATGGATTATTAATGTAGCATCTCCTCCATCGTCAACTATTAAATCTGGACCACTGCCATCTCCAAAGTCTAATGCTCTTAATGTACATTCCCAATACTCTTTTAGTGTTTCTTCTTTCCATGCAAAGACAGGAATTCTAGCTTTAGCTATTGCGGCTGCTGCATGATCTTGTGTTGAGAAAATATTACATGATGCCCAGCGAACTTCAGCACCTAGCTCTTTTAATGTTTCTATAAGTACTGCTGTTTGGATAGTCATGTGGAGACTTCCAGAAATTTTTACTCCGTGTAATGGCTTTATTGAAACATATTTTTCCCTTAAGGCCATTAGACCAGGCATTTCTTTTTCTGCTATTTCTATTTCTCTTCTTCCATAATCTGCTAAAGAAATATCTTTTACCTTATAATCATTCATTAGTTCTGTTTTCATGAGATTCACCCCTTATATAATTCCAATTGTTATTTTTTATTGTTGAGAGTATATCTCTTTTTAATTCTTCACTGAATCTTGCTCCTTTAATTGTCACCATTTGTGACGCAAGATATGAAGCAAAAATTCCTGACTCTTCTAATGAAAAGTGATTGTACAACCCATATATAAATCCTGCGGCGAATGTGTCCCCTGCTCCTGTAGAGTCTATTGCAGCAACTTTATTTATAGGGATTTTTATTGTTTCTTCTTTTTGCTTTATTAATGCTCCTTGGGACCCCATCTTTACAACTGCAATGTCGCAAATTTCAGAAAGTTTAATTATTGCTTCTTCTGGAGTTTCTTTATCAAGAAGTATTTTTGACTCTTCCTCATTAGCAAATACTATGTTTACACATGTTTTAATGAGATTTATGAACTCTTCTTTGTTTCTTTTTACGGCGAATGGATCTGCAACATCAAATACTACTTTAATTGAATTTGATTTTGCTATTTTAATTGCTTTTAATATAGAATCTTTTTGTGATTTTGTATCCCACATGTAGCCTGTGAAGTATAAATATTGTGAATTTTTTAGTAAATCTTCGTTTATGTCATTTTCATTATAATGCTGGCATGCTCCTAAATATGTATTCATTGTTCTTTCAGCATCTTCTGAAATCGATATTATAGATGATCCTGTAGGCAATTTACCTTTTTTTAGATCCGAGATAACATTAGACTCTTTTAACTGTTTCTCGTATATCCCTCCAAAATTGTCTTCTCCTATTTTTCCAGATAATATAGCCGGAATTCCGAGTGTTGCTAAAGCTGTTATTGTGTTTGGGACATCTCCTCCAGATATGAAAACTTTTTCTTTTGGTTCTATATAGTCTAGAATCTCTTTTCTTCTTTTTTCGTCTACAAGATGCATTACGCCTTTATTTAGATTAAGCTTCCTGAGTTCTTCTGTGTTCATATTTACTAGAATATCCATTAATGGGTTGCCTATTCCATAAACCCCTATCTTTTTCATAGAATTGGTCTTTTTAAATATTTTATAAGCATTGTTGTGCTTTAAAATAACTCATCAATATTAATCTCTAAAGCAGTTACGGGAACTTCTATCTTGAAATTCTCTAAAACTTGTGGGTGGATTTCTCCTAGAAAACCAAGTTCTTTTTTATTTAATAAGATTTTACCACATCTACCTTTAATGAAACTTGGGTGATTATATGATTCTATTTCATATTCTTTTCCTAAATTCATGAATAAAGAATCTAAAATTTGCTTTATTTCTGTGAATGTCGTTAAATTATTTGCCAATACTATTCCTAAATTGTTTTTTTCTTTAGGATCAAACACTTCTGATATTTCAAACAATTTTTGAGGATATTCATGGTGAGTGTTTTCTGATAAAATCTTGAATAAGGAGCTTAAAATAGATGATCTTAATGTGTTATACTCTGGATTAACTGAGTTCATAACTTTAATTGTTTTATTGTTTAAACTCATTTTTTTATTTAGATTTTCTTCTGAAGTTAGATGGAAAGTTGAAGTTTCTAATAAATTTAGCCCTATTAATAGCTCTGAAAGTTTATCTTTAAACTTATTAATAGAATATTCTTCTGCTACTGTAGACACATTAGGGATTAATGGCTTTAAATTTTCGTAACCGTGGGCTATTGCAATGTCCTCAACTAAATCAATTTCGTGCAAAATGTCAGTTCTATACCTTGGAACTAAAACTTTTTTTCCTTTAATGCCATATCCCATTCTTTCTAATAATTTTTTTATATCTTGATCTTTTAAATTTAAACCCAGAATTTTATTTACATAATCTTTGTTTATTGGCATCATTTCAGGCTTTAAATTAGGATAAACTTCTTTTTTGCTATTTTTTATAACTGTTACTTCGTAAATTTCTCCATTCATGTCTGCCAAAGCTGTTACTAGAATGTTTAATACTTTGTTCAATGTCTCTAAGCTAAAACCAGAGCATTCTATGAAAACATCTTTTGTGGATTCTGTGATTTTTCCAGTGTTATACGAATTGATAATAGGAGGCATTGACAAAATTTCTGTATTTGAATCTATAAAAACAGGATATGATGAAAAATTTTTTAATAAATGAGCAAATTCCTTTCCTGTTGGATGATTTTTTAGAATTTCAATTGCTGATAATCTTTTCTCTGATTCTAACGGCCTAAATATAATTTTTTCTGGAGATAATGCTAAATATTTTAAAGGAAATTTTATTTTTTCTAAGGGATAAATACCTATAGATGCTTTTCTTCTGTTTCTGCCATATGTAACATGAATTTTTTCCTGAATCTGGATCAAACTTTTTATTTTTTCATCTGTTAATTCTAAATTTTTAACTACTGCACAAACTGTGTTAGGTCTTACGTTAGAAACTGACTTGTCTATTTCAACTTTGTAAATTGATTTTTTTACTTTATAACTTTTTAAACCAGTTTTAATCCCCATAAATGATGAAAGGGCTCTTGCAAAACCTTGCTCTGAAAGCATGTCTGGTCTGTTTGGAAAGATTTCAACTATTATTTCATTATCATTAATTTCTTCTAAATCTGTTCCAATCATTGAAATCCTGTCTTTTAAAACTTCTAAAGAGACTTTTTTACTTAACAAGGATTCAACTTCTTTTCTGTTTAATCTTACTGTTGGCATTAACTATTGTAAATGTTTTTTATTTAAAAAGTATTTGGATTTTTACAATTATATGGCATTTTTAGCTTTTAGGAAGAATTCTTTATCTTTTTTATGGGTTAATAAGTCAGCAACTTTTTCTTTGTCAACCCATTTAGCTTCTGGATTGTGAGGGTCAATAGGCTTTAATTTATTCTCATCAGTTTTAAACAAAGACATAAAAATTGTCTTCAGTTCGGATTTGTCATCTTTATTGTATTTATCCATCTTATATCTTTGATAACTTCCTAAATCTTTTACGAATTCCAGCTCTTTTATTCCAGATTCTTCATAAATCTCTCTTTTAGCAGCTTGAATTTTATTCTCACCTTTCTCAATGCCTCCTTTAGGCAAAGACCAAGAAGTACCTCTTTGATTAACTACAAGAACTTGGTTTTTAGAATTTAAGATAATACCGCCTGAGCTTTTGGTTTTTTTCATTATTTTAACCAAATTTTTGTTTCTCTTAACTTTTTAATATCATTTTTATATAGATCTCTTAAGTCTTTGATGTCATAGTAATCAATTATTATTCTGTCTACTCCTAAGCCCCAGGCTAAAACTGGAATGTTTTTTCCTAGCAATGGGACTACTACTTCTGGCCTTAGGATTCCTGCTCCTCCTAGTTCAACCCATTTTTTTCTTTGAGGATGGTAAACATCAACTTCAATTCCTGGCTCTACATAAGGAAAATAGCCAGGTCTTACCCTAATTTCTTCAAAACCAATTTTAGAAAAGAATTCTTTCAAGTAACCTATTAAATGCTGTAGATTAGCATTTTCATCTATTACAATGCCTTCTGTTTGTGTAAACTCAAATAAGTGAGACCAATCTAAGGTTTCATTTCTGAATACTTTGCCAATTGAGAAAAATTTAGCTGGAAATGTTTTTAATTCAGATAATGTTTTTGCTGATAAACAGGTTGTGTGGGTCCTGAGAACTAATTTTTTTGCTTCTTCAGGATTCCATGAATATTGCCAGCCTTTAGATTTAACAAGTCTACCATTTTCATGCATTTCTTTTACTTTAGAAACTAGTTTTTTATCTGGCAAATCAATTTTATTCGGATAATCGAGGAAAAATGTGTCTTGCAATTCCCTTACAGGGTGATCTTGAGCTGTGAATAAAACATCAAAGTTCCAAAAAGATGACTGGATTAATGGACCTTGCATTTCCTTGAAACCTAAGTCTAACCATATTCTTTTTATGTACTTAGAAGCTTGATTTGAAAAGTGTCTTTTACCCGGATAAATTTTAGGAGCTTGAGTTTTAATGTCATATCTTCTGAAGTTTTTGTTTTTCCATTCCTTTGACAATAGGATTTTAGTGTTTAAGGATTCTATTAAATTTTCATTTAATTTATGTTTTGAAATTTCTTTTCCTAAACTTGTTAATAAAAAATTTACCTCTTTTACTAAATCTGTTTTTATTAATTCTTTTCTTGAAGTTAATTCATTGTAAATATTTATTTCTTCCTTAACTAAATTTTTAGTTTCTCTTGGCAAACTTTTTAGAAATGATTCTTCTGGAAATTCTTTTAATTTTTTACCCTCTTCTGTTATTGAGACTTTATCTTTCAATGCAATTGCATTTTTCTTTTTTAATGAACCGATTGAAATACTTAACTCATTTTGATCCAAACTTGTTTTATTTTGAATTTCCTTTAAAGTCAAAGGAGAATTTTTAATTGCTTCTAGGAATCTTTTTTCTGGCAGGCCTTTTTTAAGGTAGATTAAACCGTTTTTGTCTATTGAAATTATTTCTTTAGTTGATTTTTGGACAGTTATAATTTTTTTATTTTCTAGCCATTGCAATGCTCTTAGAACTTCAACCTCTTCTAGTTTTGATTTTTCTATTAACTTTTTTAAAGAATTTGTTGATTGTAGATGTGGTAAAACTTTTCTTTCTAAGGGGTGCAAACTTTCTAATAATTCCTGCATTTAGGTTTAAAGAATTATGGATTTTAAAAAGGTTTTGAATTAATCTCGATTTCCTATTGATCTAAGCACTCTTATTGTTTTTAACATTAATAGTTCATTGTCTTCTCTTGCATATCTCAATTCAGATGCAGGTTTCTCAGCTTTTTCTAAGTTTAAAATTCTTTCTAGCATGTTTGAAATGCCCAATGCAAGATTTCTTGCTCCTTGGCTGATTTCTCCACTACTAACACATATCTGATGTATTCTTACTATATCTGAATAATCTTTAGGATAAGCTACTCCTTCAAGTTGAGGCAACAGTTCTTCAAGTTCTCTTAAATAGTTATTATCCATTTTTTATCAGGACTGTTTTTATATTTTTGTTATTTTTCTTAGTAAAGATATTCCTTTACTTAATACCTTATATCTTTCACTTCCTTTTGGGCAAAACTCTAAAGCCGATTCTAGCCTGCCCCTTACACTTGTTAAATTCTTAATTGTTTCTGGATTTTCTTGAGCAGCTTGATAAACTTGGTTAAGCCTAAACCTTTCTGCTGGTTCTAGTATTCCTTTGCTAGATTCTATATATCCATTAAGCCTTTCTAAATATTCTTGATTCATTTTACTTCTTTTGCAAAGAATTCCAGCTTAGATTGAACATGTTTTCTAGGGCTGATGTAAAAAATGGTGAGTCTACCCAGATAGCTGTGTCATAGCTTTCATGTACCTTGTCATCATCTAAAACCATGAATAATATTTCTTTGCCATCTATTAAACAGAATCTTGCATTTATCTTATCTACATTCTTAATTTCAGCTACATTTTTTAAATCTTCAGCTACTTTTTTTGCCATTTCTGAGTTAATTGGAGCTGCGATTCTTATTTTTACTTTTTTTACTTTTAATTTTTTTCCTGCAGACATTAAAATATCTTTCTTTCTTATTAATCCTTTTTCTGTAGTCATAATAATTACAGAATCTTTTGCTTTATTAAGCATAGTGCTTAGTTGAGCATAAACGTTTGATCTGCCTTTCATAGCACCTGAGAGGTCATTAACGTTAACATTTGCAATTCCTTGTGTGTATAGAGTTTGCAATTCATCGTAAGTTTCTGTTGTTCTAACATTTTCTAGATTTTTTATTTTTTCATCTACTTTTTCTTTAATCCTGTCTTTGACTCTTTTAACTATGTTTTCCGGCTTTATTGCCATATATTTTATTGGCTTTCCTATTTTTACCATAATAAACCCTTTTTTTTCCAAGGATTCAAGAACATCATAAGATCTAGATCTAGGAACATTAGACATGTCTGATAATTCTCCAGCTGCTGCTACTCCTTTGGATAACAGAGCTGTCCAAATCTTTACTTCATATATATTTAGATCAAAAGCTGATCTTAACTTTTTAATAAATTCATCTTTAACTATCATTTTATTTTCCTCTAGCTTCTTCAATTTTTCTAGCTAGATCTATTCCTTCTTCCTTTGTTAGTATTCTACAAGAAATTCCATTAAATTCTCTATTAGCTCTAATGGTTAATGCATCTTCACGATTAACTCTTCCAGCTCCAAGACTTACACTCTTTACTATGGGGTCATTTGGATCTTTGGAATATGTTAAAATAACTAATGCAATGCCTTTTAAACTATCAACTGCATTATCTAGCTTTTCCCATTCTAATTCACTAGATGATAAACCATATGCAAGATAGTTAGTTTCTACTGTTCTAACAAGACCCCGAGTTATAGTCTGGTCTTGTGCATTTACATTGAATGTTTGATAACGTGTCATTGTATTAAATTGAAGAAATATTACATTTATAAAGCTTTCTATTTTGTTATTACTTAATGATGGTTAAAAATAATTTGTTTAAATTAACAAGAGATTTAGCAACTTAGTTTATGGAATAGAATTTACCCCGTCGAAATATAGTTTTTAATAAATCTTTAAAAATAAAAAAGAAAAAGATTAGATTACTGCCAAATCCTGGTCTAGTGAATCTAATTCTGAGCTGTCTAAAGAGGATAATTCTTCATCATCTATTTCTGTTGTTGCTGGTGCTGTTGTGTCTGCAGTATTTTTTTCTGCTGTATCACTTGATTCTGTCTTTGGAACCTCTTTATTCCCGCATCCTGCAACTACAAGTAAGGCAGCTATTGCTATGATTACAAATAGAGATTTATGCATTTTCGCCTCCTTCAGTTTCAGCTACTTCTTCTACTTTTTCAGCATCTACATCTAGTTTCAATGATTTTGCAGTTGCTCTTATTTCTACTAGTTTTGTATGAGCTTGCTTAACTGTTTCTGCTGCTTTTTTTGTTGCTTCTATGAAACTCTTTACTGCTGTTTTCTTTGCTTCTTGATCTTCAGTGTTTTTTGCGGATTCAAATGCTGTTTTAGCATCTGCACATTGTGTTTTTGCAGTTTCTAATAAAGTGCTTAATTCTTCTATCTGCGAATTTAATGCAGTTGTGTCTGAGCCAGCTTCTTCCGCTTTTGCAAGAACCACTTCTGCTTTCTGTTCGATGTGCTCTGATCTTTTTAGAACCCCATTACAAATATTTGCAGCTACGGCTCTTGTTTTATGCAAATGCCTTAACATTATATGCTTCTTAATGTTTTTTGATATGTCTCTTAATTCTTGTAAAGTTGCAGTATTTGAAATTTTTGCCTTTAATTCATTTAATGCTGTTATTGCATTGTCTATTCTTGTTAGAGAATCTGAAGATTCTTCTTGAGAAATATCTTGGTTGCTCTGGATTCTTTCTTTTAATGACTGCAATTCTGTTATTTCAGCATCAACCATTTTTGTCAAATAGTCTTTTGCTGCTGTTATCTTTTCTTCATCTGTTTGGGCGTTTTTTACTGCATCTCGAGTTTCTTTTAACCCATCTCTTGTTTCTTTAGCATCTTTTCTAGCTTTTTTATACTTCATAACTGATTCTTTAATTTTTTCTTTAGAAATATCACGAGCCTTGAACTCTTCATCAGTAACTCTTATTACTCTCACTTTTTTCATTAGTTCAGGTTTATTTTCTTTAATTATTTTTATTTGTTCAGCCCTGCTTAATTTAGCGAACTTTTCAGCATCTTCTGGAACAAGCTTTTCAACAAAAGAATCAGTTCCTTCAACTTTTTCACTTACTCTAAGAAGCTTATTCCTTTCAAAAGCAGGAGTATTCTTTATTTTTGATTCGACTAAAGCTTTTACTCTTTCTCTGTTTTCTTGCTTTCTCTTTTGTATATTTTTTATTTTTATATTATCATTTAAATTTATACTTTCTGAATCAGTAGATTCTTTTGCTATTGCACTATCTGTTCCTTCTGCACTATTTTGAGAATATACAGGAACTCCACTAAGAACAAATAATGTAAGAATTAATATTGTAAAAATTTTTTTCATTACATACAAAGGATACCTTGTGCTTTAGCACTAGGTAAACTAAG
>CAYIAV010000007.1:0-18404 GCA_964361505.1 Candidatus Woesearchaeota archaeon
TTCAAAATGCTGATATTCCTCAACTCGCTCCATGTGCTGTTTCCATCTTTATCATTAGCTAATACTCTCCAGAAATAGTCATTTGTTTCCTCAGGGAATGTATAGTTGGCAGTGGTTGTGTTCTGTATTTCTTTAATGCTTGCATTAGCAAAAGTGAACTGAGTTGTAGCCGAATCATTCCATATCTCTAAGTAGTATGTAATAGAATCTCTATCATCATCTGTGGAATTGCTCCAATTAAATTGTACAGTATATATATTTGCAGGGTTATTATCAGTATCATTTGGTTTATACAAATTTGGTACAGTTGGAGGACTAGGGCAATTACCATTCCACTCGCTTCCATTAAACCAGTACGGTCTTGTCACTAATACACCAGACTGATTAGTATAGGCGACAACAAAAGTTCCCTGACACATACTGTTCGAAATAACAGATTCTTTTCCTATAACACTAATAGTAGTATTCATTCCTGCTATTGAGCCTGATGTATCTATAAAGAATGGTCCGCTTGTTAAATTTCCATATTCATCAAATACAGCCCCTTTAACTATAGACATATTGGCCCATACAATAACGAATCCGTCTCTATTTACATTTCTTTCAGATAAGTTATTGATCCTAGCAACATCCAATTTTATAACGTGTTTAGAGACATCAATTCCATCATTTGCTCTAGTGCCTTTAATTCCTCTAGGTGGTTTAACAATAGTATTATTAGCATACCTTACTGCATAATTAACAGAACCGCTTACATTCACAAACACTAAAACAAAGGTGTCATTATTTATACCAGTAGTTGCCATAGTAGCAACAGGGTATCCAGTAGCAGTAATATCTGCAGTTGAAATATTAACAGTAGCATGTCTATTAAATAAAGCAAAGCTTACATCATCTCCTCCTCCTGTGCCATCATCAAATTCAATAACTGTTCCAACATATTGGTTGATAGCGGCGCAATCAATTTGTAGGCTGTTATTAAAAGTAGGCGCCATTGTTGCATCAATGTCAAGCTCAACACCAACTAAGCTGTTATTGCTATTCATAAATATTCTTACTTCAGCATCATTATCAACTGCATCTGCATAGCAGTAAGCATATCTGTCTCCCATCTGAGCCAAGCCAATATCATATGAGGGCGTTGTTCCTATACTTCCTTGGCTCCTGAATGCTGAAGTTAATATTTTCACAGTAGTCCCAGAAACATCATAAACTGCTCTGGCATCACTTGCAATCTGAGCATTTCCGCTATTGGTTGCATTAGTCCATGCAACTATAAATGAAGTTTTATTGATAGGCGTAACAGCAACCCTTGATCCCCCAATATAATTCTCGCTAGCAACAACAACAGGTGCAATTACTCGAGTTCCATTAGTGTTCATAACGACAAATTGCGTACTGTTTCCTTGGCCTCCAGATCTATTATACCATATCATTACAAAAGTTTCATTGCCAAGTGCAGCCATATCAACATCTCCTCCAGCGCCACCGCTGATTGTAGTCGCAAAGTTATGTGCCCAAGCTTCCAAATCTCCAAATCTAAACATTAAATCATGTACCCCTTCTGTCAAAACTTTGCTTGTTTCAAACCCAAGATCATTACAGCTATAATCTTCAATAAACACAGAATCATTAATCCATTGATATTGTAATAGCTGTTCACCGCATTTAATTTCTAGGAATTTCAGGTCATTCTCTTCATTTACATTGCTCCATGTAGTTTCATTAACTGCTTTTACAGTTAAATCAGCAATTCCAGTTGTATTAAACTCAACAGTCCAGTTTCCTCCAACAGTAGGATAGCTTTGCACATTTATAATTGTAAGCTCAATCTCATAGCTTTGATTTGATAATGAAGGTACAATCCAGGTTATTTCGTCTATTAAACCATTGTTGTCTAAATCATTATACTTGGTAATCTCAGTTGATTCTCTAATATCCTCGGTAGTTCTATACAATTTTATGCCTTTTAATGGAGCTTCTTTAATGGTTGTGTAAGCAGTTATATTTTCATAGTGTATATCAGAATAAACAACAATCTCTTTCTTATAACCGCCAATCTCTTTTTCATCAACTCTTGGTCCAGGAGTCTCATATTCAACTTCAATTTCATCTACTGGCTCTTCAATAATCAAAGTCATATTTGAATCAGCATCAACATTTTCAGCAACAACTTTACCAGTTATGCTCCCTCCCTTTATCCATTCTATTAAATATCTTAGCCAATTACTATTATCTACATTAAGTACAACTCCTCCAGAAATTAAACCAGTATTGACAGCCTCTAATATCTCTCCATCTCTCTCTATCTTTAGGTTCTTTTCATCTAAATCAATGCTTTCTCCATTCTCTTTTTTAATTACATTAATATTCTTGCTTACTTCAGGTATTTCTATTTCTAAATTATTTATTTTATTATCTAGTTTTACTTTTTTCTTCCACTTCACAGGCTTGTTAATTTCAGCTTTGCCTTGTATAATTTCTTCTTTCTTTTCAATAAGAGGATAACTCACATTTGTTTCAGCTATTGGTTCAATTACTGGAGCAGTTACATCGAATTCAGGTAAAGTTTCATTCAATATTTCTTCTAATGAAGAGGGCTCTTCAATTGCTGGAGGTGTCACATCTACATTATCTAACTCTGCTGGTAAAGTTTCGTTTATTCCTTCAACAGTTTCATTTTCTAATACGGTTTCATTTGCAATACCAACTTCCCGAACAACCAATCCAGTTATTCCTTCTTTATGACTAAATGCAATCAAGCTGCTTACAAATACCAAGAATAACAAACTCAAGACTAATATAGGATTTATTTTGCTTTCACTAACATTATAGCTGTCTAATATCTTGTTATAAGATTTAATCTGCTCATTATAGTATTTAACCCATTGTTCAGGTGTTTTCCCTTCTATAATTTTACTATCTTTATATTCTTTATAATTAATTAGTTCTTTGTCATAAGAATAATCCAATAATCTTGAATGTTTGATAATTCTCTCTTTATTATACTCGCAAGTCCTGATATGTCTAAGTAGTTCAAGCCTTCTCTTCTCTATTATTTTTTTATTATCTCTTGACATTTTTCTTTAAGGAATTTTGATAAACAGTCCAGATAGTCCTATCATCTCTCTTCAGCAAAACAGCAATTTCATGATAAGAAAGCCCAAATTTTTCTTTAAGGCAAACAACAATATTTTCAAGAATGCTCAATTCTTTATTTTTCAAAACTGAAACAGGAATAAAATAGCGAGAAGGTTTAACATCAAAACGTTTAGGAAGTTTATATTTAGCAGAATTATAAGCCTGCCAAACGTCTTTAGAATTCCTCCCGGTTAAAGAGGCAATTTTTTTATTAGAAAAGCCTAAATTTTCTTTCAAATATTTACAAATAGTTTCTAATGCAGCTAGTTCTTTAGTAAAAATAGAAACAGGAATTAAAGTATCATCTTCTAATTGTTTAAATAAATCAAAAATAGAAACGTTATGATCCGTTTTTAGTTCTTCATATAGAGATTTTAAAGCATCAGAAGGAGCATCATTTCTAGGGAAATCTACATCTTTCTCATCTTTTTTACTAGTTCTTGCTGCGATTTTTCTATCTAAATAAGGTATATTTCTATTTATATAGGTATTGATTAGTAAAGAATAAAAATAAATCTATAAAAATAAGTATTTTTTCTATTTATATAGGTATCTATACTTAAAGAAACATAAAAATACTATATAAGAAACCCAAAAAGAAAGAAATTAAAGAAAAATCCAAATCAGAAAATAGAAAATAACTCTTTTTTATAATTTTGCCTGTCATAATGCTTAACAAGATCTTTCAAAAACAAGTAAACAACGAAACTCCATAACAAGCTATTTATAAAAAAAGGAATAAAAGCAGATAGACCATTTAGGTCAAGTGTATCAAGTAATGGAGTCTTATAAAGCAAAAAAGAAAAAGGAAAGCTCAGAATAGAGTAGAAAACACCATATACACTTTTACCTTCTTGAACATTTGCCGATTCAAACTCAAGAAGCAATAAAGAAAATTGTAAAACAAAATGAATAATAAAGAAAGCCAAAACCATTAAGCCAGCCATTCTTTTAGTAAAAATCAATGAGGGAAGCATATAATATGCTTAATCTTTGGGTTTATAAATTTTCTTCAATAAAAAATAAACTCTAAATCTCGCAAAAATCTATTCACTAAATAAGAACCCAAAAAGTTTATAAGTAAGAAAATTCTTACATCTATCATGAAAGCCATAATTAGAACTATTAGGGTAAGCGAAAAAGGACAAATTGCTTTGCCAAAAGATGTAAGAGAATCTGCAAAAATAGACATAGGAGACAGTTTAATATTGATTCAAAAAGATAAAAAAATTATGTTGGAAAAAGCAGAAATTATAGAATCAAAAACAAAAGAGGATTTTAAAGACCTAGTTAAACTTTCCGAGATGTCATTAAAAAGTTTATGGGACAATGAAGAGGATGAAATTTGGAGCAATTGTCTAAAAAAGAAGTGATTCAAATGGAACAAAGAGACATAGTTTTGGTTTTATTTCCATTTAGCGATCTTAAAAGTGAAAAAGTAAGACCTACAATTATTGTCTCAAACAACGATTATAACAGAAAATTTGAGGATATTGTAGTTGTTCCATTAACAAGTAATCTTGCATTAAGAGACTATACCATTAAATTGACAAATCAAGATTTAGAAGAAGGAGACATCCTAAGAGAGAGTAATATCAAGGTCGATAGAATTTTTAGTATTAACAAAAAAGCTGTTTACAAAATTATAGGCAAAATAAATAAACAAAAATTTAGGCCCATCAAGGAAATGGTTTATAAGTTGATAGATTAGTTGGATTCTATGGAAAAAAAACTACCATTTGAAAAAATTCAAAGAGAAGTATTTGTAAAGAAAGAAGCAGAAACGAATTGGAGCCACGGCATGAAACCTGAAGAAAGGTCCGTTGATGAATTAATCAATTATGGAGTAATAAACATCAACAAACTAAGGGGTCCTAGATAAGTTTCACTTAAGGAAATTCCCATCAGGTCTCTGCTTATGTACAGCAAATCCTAGGCATAACAAAGTCTGGTCATAGCGGGACGTTAGAGTAAACTCAACGAAATCCTCATGTGACAGGGGTTTTACCAATAGCTCTGGGGAAAGCAACAAGAATAGTTCAAACTTTATTAAAAGCAGGAAAAGAATACATAGGAATAATGCATCTTCATACAGATATTCCGGAAGAAGAAATTAACAAGGCAGCAGAATCATTCACAGGGAAAATAGAACAATTACCCCCAATAAGAAGCGCAGTTAAAAGAAGATTAAGAACAAGAGAAATTTACTATTTAGAGATTTTAGAAATAGAAGGCAGAGATGTCCTGTTTAAAGTTGGCTCAGAAGCAGGTTTTTACGTGAGAAAATTTTGTCATGATTTTGGTTTAAAATTGAAAACAAATGCTCATATGTCTCAATTGGTAAGAACAAAAGCAGGTCCTTTCACAGATAAAACTTGGAAAACTTTGCATGATCTAAAAGACGCTTATACTTTATACAAAGAAAATAATGATGAATCTAAAATAAGAGAAGTAATTTTGCCAATAGAATCTGCAGTTAATCATTTGTCGAAAATCTGGGTTTTAGACTCAACAGTAAAAACCTTATGCCAAGGTGCAGATTTAAGCATACCTGGAATTTCAAAGTATAATGAATTTAAGGAAAATGAAAGTGTAGCAATAATGACATTAAAAGAGGAACTAATCTGCTTAGGTACTTCAGTAGAATCAAGTGAATTCATTAAAAGAAATGAAAAAGGAAAAATAGTAAAAACAAAAAAAGTTTTTATGGAACGAAACTTGTACCAATAAAAGAGTTATATATTAATTAGTTCTTCAGTAGAATATATCTTTACAGCTTGTTGTTTTTTCAGCTCTTTATCATTGCTCCATATAGGACATTTTATCTTTAAAGCTAAGGCGAAATAAGCAATGTCTTTTGGGTCGCTAGATATCATTTCCGCTTTTACAATAAAAGAATCAATTTCCTTTTTTGGAATTAATATAACCCTTCTTTCAAATAAAGTAAAAAGATCATTGAATTCTTCTTCACTTCTTTTTGTTTTGCTCTTAAGATAATCTTTGTATTTCCTAAACTCCTCAAAGATAAACTCCGGTGCATAAAGCGTATGCTTAAACAAGATGTCAGAAGTTGTGCTATCTTTTAGTAAAGCTGAAAAAAGTATATTGGCATCTATTACTAGATTCATGATTAAGCTCTTTTGTATCTTTTCGCCAAATTTTTGTTTAACTCTCTTCCTAATTTCAGTGCATCATCTTCAGTCAAAGTGCTATCAGACGTAAATTTTTTCAAAAACTCTAAGTCTTTTATTTTTTGCATAAAGGCTTGTCTGGCTACTTCAGACCAATTCATTTCAGGAAATTTTTCCATTTTATGTTTTATCTCCTCAGGAACCGACAAAGTTACACTTACCATTTTAGCCTCCGCACATAATCTATGTATAATACGTGTAATCCGTTTAAATATTTAAAGGTTTCTTTTATAAAAATTCCTTAAATAAACCTAACATCAGCAACTTTTTTTCCTAATCCTTTAAAGTGAGAAACTGGCATTTCAGGTTCTTCATGAGAAAGATGAAAGTAGAGGTCATGAGGTTTTCCAATATAAACACCATCATATGTCACAGAAAGAGCAAATCCATTCCCAAGCTGAGCTAGCTCCCTAGATACCATAACTCTAAGATCCATAAAGTCCGGATATTGCCCAGCAAGTCTAGAAACAAGAGCATGCAGTTCAGGAGCATAACCATTTCTTCTGTTATCAACAACAACTTCTATAGGAGAAGCTTTTAGTTGCTCAAATAATCTATTATCCTCTATACTAATGGGAACTGGTCTATCTGCATACAATGCTAATTCCAGCCTTGTCAATCTTGAAATTTCTTCTTCAGCAATAGTCATTCTAAAAGATAGTTCACATCAATAAAGAACTTATTTATAAAATCTTCTATAAAACAATCTCATAAACCATAAGATAACATTCTTTACTGCTTTTAACTTTTATAAAATTACTCAAGAATCTTAAAATTTCATCAGCATTGTAATTCTTCTCCAATTTAAAATCATAACTAACCCTGGAAAAATCAGGAGAAACATAGCAGGCATAATCTTCAAAATTCAAGTTAAATGTCTGTGCTAGTCTGTATTTGTTTCCTTCCTGCACAAAATATCCTTTTCTTACAAGAACAGTAACAGCATCATAAACATCAGAAAATTGCACACCTGTTTTTGCAAAGATTTCAGCAGAAGTAAAGCTTTTCAAAACTAAAGCAGCATCAAATATCCTCCTTTGATTTGGACTTAACTCTATTTTAGGAGAAAAAAATGTTCCTTTGCCTTTTTCAAAATCTTTAACAAGCTCTCCACTATTAAGATTAATTAATAAATTAAAGTCTTGGCAATTAATAAACAAGCAAGGAATCAAAGAAGTTTTAATCTCTTTTATCTCCTTATCAGACATTAATTCAATATCTTTCTTAGAATATTTTGGCATTATAACATTTAATAATTCCCCTTTACTTTCCTTAAAATCCTTAGTTTCTTCAACAAAGCTTTTGCTAGGTATCACAGAATCAATCATATTCACAGCCTCTCCACCATGTTTCGTCTTTCTAGGTCTCACATTAACAAATAAAGGCAAGTCAACAATTCCAGTTATCATAGCAGTTCCAATTGGAATGTTCTTAATCTCTTTTTCAGTATCTCCAGTTAATCCCTCAACAGAATTGGCAATCGCTTTAATGTCTCCCGGATTAGTAACTTTCAATATTATTTGGGTTGTACATTGTGATAAAACCGATTTGTCCACCCTTGAAGGTCTTTGGCTAATAGTGCATAATCCTAAACCAAACTTTCTTCCTTCACTACTAATCTGTCTAATAATAGAAGAACTTTTAGCCTCTCCAAAATTCCTCTCAGGGCAATAATTGTGAGCCTCTTCCAAAACCACAAAAAAAGGAGGAACCTCCGATTTTTTCCTAGCTTGAAATAAATCCTTTAAAAGTTTATACACAATAACTTCCTGTAACTCAGATTGAACTCCTTTTAAATTTATGATTGTGCATTTTCCTGGCTGTATCAATTCTTGTAAAGAGCTAGGATGATATGAAAAAAGATTCAATTTCTGAATAAATTCTATAAGATTAATCAAAGTATACTTGGCGTTATTCTCCTCTAATTCTAGCTCAGTAATCAAACCTTGAAAATCAACTTTGTCCTTCATGTTTCTTAATCCAGAATACAACAATCCTAATTGCGCATTTGACAGTTTAGCAGGCAGTAAATGAACTAATTCAGAGGAGCTTAAATTGTAAGCATTCAGTTTCAAAGGCTTTGCACTTGGATTATTCTCAATATCAGGAGAATATTCTTGCACATTTTCAGCATAAGACTTGGCTTTAATTTTAAACTTCTCTAATCTCTCATTCTCCTTGTCATTTTTATATTTCAAGCTTGAATACTCTCCATGGGGGTCAATTATTAAAATGGGTATTTCCTTTTCTAATATTTCCTCAACTAGAATTGATACCGAATAAGACTTACCAGATCCACTTTTAGCCAAAACAGCTACATGCTTTGTTAATAATTTATTCAAATCAAGAAAAACATTTACAGACTCATATCCATTCAAGCATCCTATAAAAGCTCCGGTTTTGCTTTCTTCTAAGCCTAAAGTTTTCTTAATAAACTCGTCACTAGCCTTTAAAACCTCAATTCCAGGCTCTAAAGGAACTAATAATTGTTTGAGGATTTTATCTCTGTATCCCAAAACATTACAAAAAGCAACAGTTTGCTCATTATCCTTTTCAATTTCAATTATCTGGGCTAATACTTCATAAGATTTTGTAGGCATTTGTACATAATCAAACTTCCTAGCATTTCCCTTTACCAAAAACCTAAAGTTTAATGTAGAGGACTTTCCTATTATATTCCCAAGAATCATAAGTCAATTACAAGAACAATGTTTATTAAAGTTTTTATAAAATCTTAGTTATAGTATCATGCATATCTTTTGTTTTTACTATTTTTATACCATTATATTCTTTTAATTTTAATAAATGGTTATCTCCAGAAATAATATAGTTTGCTTTTCCAGCTATTGCACATTCTAAAATCTTATCGTCATCTGGATCTTCTTTAACTACATCAAGAGTTTCTCTAGGAACAACTATTTCACATATGCTCAGTATATTCTGTATAATGGCTTCAACAAGTAAAGGGGGATAACCAAATTTTTCTCTCTGTATAACATTCCTAAACTCAGCCAATATCTGTAAGGATAGAATTAACTTAAACTTGCTCTGTTTAGCCAATTTTAACAGCTCAAACTCATTGCCTTTGTAAACAGTTGCAGAAACAAGAATATTGGTATCGAATGTAACCCTAATCATTTCCTTTCTTTTCTATATTTCATTATCTCTTTCTCAACATCTTCTCTAGTAATATTTCTAGATTTAGCAATTTTCCAAGTTTTAGCAAAAATTTCCTCAAGTTCATTAATATCTTTAGCCTCTTGCAAGTTTATAATTCTCTTGAGAACTATTGAGTCATCTGTATCATACACAAGAAACTTTTCTCCAGATTTTAGTCCTCTTTCTTCTCTTATTCCTTGAGGTATTACCACTTGCCCTTTTGAAGTTAGTTTTGTTATTTCGATTTCCATTGTAAGAATAGTAAGATTGTTCTTATTTATAAACTTTTGCTTTAGGTAACAAGTCTATTTAAAAAGAATCTCTAAATAGTTTAATTAATGGAAATAATAACAATAGATCAAGATTCAGGAATTCCTTTAATCGGCTTAGCCTATTTAGGAATATTAACCAAAAACCTAAAGTTTAATGTAGAAGACTTTCCCACTATACTTCCAAGAATCATAAGTAAAATACAAGAACAATGTTTATTAAAGTTTTTAATGGGGATTATGGTCAAAAATTTTATTTAACACGTTCAAAACCTCAAGAAACTTAGCATGATTTAAGGTTCCAATATTCTTTATTACTAAATTTTTATTAATTTTTAATAAATTATCAGCTTTCACAGAACTCTGCTCATAAAGTTTTCCGATTTCCAGATATTTATCATTTATAGTAACAGAATAAATATTTTGTTTAACGTTTGAGGTTATCCCGCATACAACCATATCATCGCTAAATTTGTTATAAGAATCAGAAGATAACACTAACACAGGTCTTATCTTTTTACCGCTTTGATCAGAAAAAGGGAAAGGAACAAGCAAAATATCTCTTTGTTTAGTCATTTAGATATTTCCTCCATGTCTTCTCATCTTTTTTATTATCCCAGATATCGTTTAGAGATTTTTCGGCAAGTGCAAGCCATCCACTTTCTTCTTTACTTGAATCTTGTTCTAATTTTTCTATTACATCACTGTCTTTCCTTAACATTATCATTCCATTTTTTTCTATTGCAATAAGCTTTGAGCCTTCTCTAATGTTCAAGCTTTTCCTTATTTTTTCAGGGATAACTATTTGCCCTCTTGAAGAAACATTTACAATTCCTAATGTCATAATGACCTCCTAAAGTAAGAATAGTAAGTATATCCTTATTTATAAATTCTTGCTTTAGATAACAGATCTAAAAAAGAAATTTAAGGTTCTAACAAAGACAAAATCTATTAAGATATTTTTAATGGAATATGGTCAGCAACTATAAAACTATTTGTTCTAAGCCTGCTCGCTTTATAGCTTCCACAACACTTTCTAAATGTTCTCTTTTTCCACCAAGTTCTTCAAACCAAGCCAGCCCAATATAAGGAGGCAATGTAGCATTAATACCTATCATAGTGCCAATTGACTCATCAGGATTAATCTCAATTCTTGCAGAATTATCAATTGAAGAATTATTGTGAAAGTCTCTATAAACTATTAGCCCCCCTTTATAACCAAGTAGTATAAATCCCTTGGCAATAGAAATAGCATCCTGCATACTTATCTCTGTTCTATTAAACCCTACTTCATTAAATATCACTACTTCAGGAAATTTCCTTTCAAGAATAATCTCTCTAATCTTATCGCCATCTCTGCCCGAATACTCAGACTCTTTCACGGACTGCCTAGAATACCTCGGAGCAATCCCAATGGTAGGTTTAATTGAATAAAACCTAGATAATTTCAGGGCTGAGTCTTTAGAAACATTTCCTGCCCCAATTAAATCTCTCGGTGCCATTAAATTTCCGCTTATCCAACCCCAATCATGAGGGATAGATTCCACAACACTAGCAACTTTTTCTCTATCTCCTGGAAACTTATATATCAAACTAGGCATATAAACGTTATAAACAGGTAATTATTAAATTTTTATGTATCAAATAGTAGATAATAAAACATATGGAAATAATAACAATAGATCAAAATTCAGGCATCCCTTTAATCGGCTTAGCTTATTTAGGAATATTAACCAGAAACGATAACAGTTTAATCCAAATAAGGTCAACAACAGTTTGCAACCTAAAATGTCCTTTTTGCTCAACAGCAGCCAACTCTCTTAACATCCATCCTAGAAACTTTGTAATAGAAAAAAATTACCTAGTAGCTTGGATTAAAGAAATAGTTAATTACTTAGGGGGAATAGACATAGCCCATATAGACTCAGTAGGAGAGCCAACAACCTACAAAGACTTGCCTTTTTTAATCAAGGAAATAAAAAAATTAGAAGTTAAACAAGTTTCAATTGTTACAAATTGTAGTTTACTAAATGAAAAGTTAATAAAAGAATTAAAAAAAGCAGGATTAGACAAAATAAATATATCAATTCACAGCCTAAAAGAAAACAAAAGTAAACAGCTATTTGGCAATAATTCTTATGATATAAAAAAAATTTTAGAAAATATAAAGATTTTAATAAAAAATGGCATCGAAGTATGGCTTACACCTGTTTATTTACCTGGAATAAATGAATCAGATATTGAAGACTTAATCGAACTAAGTAAAAAGCTTAATTGTCATATAGGCATCCAAAAGTACGAAACTCATAAATTTGGAAGAAAAATGAAATCAGTTAAAGAGCAAACATACCATAGCTTCTATAAAAAAATAAATGAATGGGAAAAAATCCATAATATCCGGTTAGGTTTTAAAGCAAAAGACATAGAAGTAAAGAAAGTAAAAAAACTTCCAGTAAAATTCAAATTAAATGAAAAGGTAAAAATACAAATAAAATCACGGGGCTGGATGCCCAATCAGATGATAGGAGTTGCAAAAAACAGGGCAATTACAATTTTAGACTGCAATAAACCAATAAATTCAATAATAACTGCTAAAATAATTCAAATTAAGAATAATATTTACTTGGCGAAATAAATTCCTTCTTGTCCCTTACTGCCAAGTAGTCCAAAAGCTTTATATTGATTTGGATAATAGGTTCTATACTATATATCTTAAAGGTATAGGGGGTGGAAAATAAATGGCAAAAGGTATGTCGGGTGGAAGCACAATCGGTAGTTGGGCTTTCCTAATCGGTGTAATCTTGGCAGTAATCCTGGGATTTTTTGATGTAGTAAGTGCAGGTTGGGCTGCTGTATTGGTGATCCTAGGCCTTATTGTAGGTTTACTAAACATAACCGATGAAGAAGTAAAGCCGTTTTTAACTGCTGGAGCTGTATTGGTAATAGTGTCCTTTATGGGAACTACAGTAATGCAAGCTTTTCCAATGGGAGCAAGAATCTTAACAGCAGTGAACATGTTGTTTGTGCCAGCTACAATAATTGTTGCCTTGAAGAGTGTTTTTGGCTTAGCAAAGAAATAAACATCTCTTCTTTCTTTTTTTATTTCCGATATTCTTAAAATCTTGGTTCTTATCAGTAAAGTATGTTTATAGCAGCAACATTAGAAGGTTTAGAGCAAATAACAGAATCAGAAGTAAAAGGAAAATCAGTTAGTAAAGGCAGAGTTCTTTATTCAAAAGAAAAAAGTATCATAAAAAGTGCTTTATTCTCTTACCAATTAGTAAAAGAGTTTGAATTCAAAAAAGAACAAGATATCTACAAGCAAGAGTTAAAATTAAACTTTAAAGGCTCTTTTAGAGTTGACTGTAATAGAGAGGGCAATCACAAATTCAGTTCTCAAGATATAAGAAAGATCTTAGGAGAATTGATTTACAAAAAAGGATTTAAGGTAAATATAAAAAACCCAGAAAACATAATTTTTGTGGACATTAAAGATAATAAATGCTTTATAGGCTTAAATCCAAAATTCCATACAAAAAGGTTTTACAGAATCAGAAATACTCTAGGTTCAATCAATGCTTCTTTAGCATATGCTTTAGTTTTTTTAGCAGAAATAAAAAAATCCGATAAAATTCTAGATCCTTTTTGCACAGATGGCATAATCTTAATAGAAGCAGGTCTTCTTGGATGCAAAGATCTCTATGGTTTAGCTCAAGATACAAAAAATGCTTCAATAAATGCGAAATTAGCCAAAGTAAAGATTAACTTGAACAAAGAAAGCTTAGATTGGATCGATACAAAATTTGAAGAAGGATATATAACAAAAATCATAACTAAAATAATATCTCCTTCAAAAAAAATAAGCAAACAAATAGCGGAAGACATTACAAAAGAATTTTTTTACCAGTCAAGATATGTTCTAAACAAAAAAGGAATAATAGTCATCTTAACTCAAAACAAAGAGATTATAGAAAAATTCGCTCCAGAGTTCGAATTTAAAATAATAAAATCCTTAGAAGTTAAGCAAGGAGATTTAATTTATTATATCTTAAAATTAAAAAGATAATTCTATGTAAAAAACGAAATCTTTATATATCAATTGATATATAAGATAAATATGGAAACTGAAATGCTAAAAAATTCATTTGTAAGATCCCCCACATTAGATACTGTCTTAATGGTAGAAAAGACCATAGAAGAGCTTAGTGGAGAATTTAACAGAACAGAATTATGGAAGAAACTGCCAAGAAAAGTAATGTGGCAAACTTATCTGTTTATTTTGGAATATCTTGAGAGCATAAACAAAATCGCTCTAGACAAAGAAGGAAAAATTGCCTATATCTGGAATCCAGGACTAGCAAAGAAACTAAGAATAAGAAAAGAGATTAAGATATGATAAAACCGTCGAAAGTAGTATTCATCGATGACAAACTAGAAAAAACTTTTAACTCGCTAAAAGATGACGATTTTATTAAAAAGTCAATTACAAAAGCAATCAGAGATTTAAGGCAAAATGCCTTTTCTGGAATTCAAGTTCCAAAAAGATTAATTCCCAAAGAGTATGTTCAGAAATATGAAGTAAATAACCTATGGAAATATGACCTACCAAAAGGTTGGAGATTACTCTACACAGTAACTGCAGATAATGAAGTCGAATTAATTTCTGCTATCTTGGAGTGGTTTGATCACAAAAGCTACGAAAGGAAGTTCAAGTACTAAGAAACTTATTTAAAGATATTATATTTCAATAAGGTATGAAAGATCAAAAAGATTCCTTTTGGGCAGATTTGGCAGCTGAAAGAATTATACAAGAAAAAGGAAACAAGCCAAAATATACATGTGCATCAGGAATAACTCCTTCTGGGATAATCCATATTGGAAATTTTAGAGAAATAATGACAACTGAATTAGTAAAAAAAGCTTTAGAAAAAAAGAAGAAAAAAGTAAGATTTATTTATTCCTGGGATGATTACGATAGATTCAGAAAGGTTCCAGATAATGTGTCAAAAGACTTTGAAAAATACATCGGCATGCCTGTTTCTGATACTCCAGATCCATTTAAGTGCCATAAAAGCTATGCAGAACATTTTGAAAAAGAACTGGAAAGTTCAATAAATGGTTTAGTAAAGGATATTGAATTTTTAAGGCAAAATGAAAAATACAAAAAAAGCCTTTATGCAGAAAAAATTAAAGAAACTTTAACAAATAGAAAAAAAATAGCAGAAATTCTAAATAAGTTTAGAGAAGAACCATTAGACTCAAAATGGATTCCATTAACAGTCTATTGCGAAAAGTGTAAAAAAGATGATGCAGAAGTAACAAACTATGATGAAAAATATACTGTAGAATATAAGTGTACATGCAGTTTCTCAGATAAAATCGATTTCAGAAAAAAAGGAATAGTAAAATTACCATGGAGAGTTGATTGGCCAATGCGCTGGGCCTTTGAGCAAGTTGACTTTGAACCAGGAGGCAAAGATCACAGCACTGTAGGTGGCTCTTTTGATACAGCTAAACATATTGTAAAAGAGTTATGGAAAAGAGATGCCCCAACTTACCAAGTATATGATTTTGTAACTGTTAAAGGTCAAGGTGGTAAAATGTCTAAATCAATAGGAAATGTAGTAACAATAAAAGATCTTTTAGAGATTTATGAACCAGAAATAGTTCGTTGGTTCTACGCAAGCAACAGGCCAAATTCTGAATTTGCTGTAAGCTTCGATCTAGATGTAATAAAAATTTATGAAGACTTTGATAAATGCGAAAGGATTTATTATAACAAAGAAGAAATCAAAGAAAGAGAAAAAGAAAAGCAAAAAAGAATCTACGAATCTTCTATAATAAAATTAAGCAAGACAATGCCAAAGCAGGTTTCTTTTAGGCATTTAACTATTTTAGTCCAAGTTCATGAAGGAAATATAGAAAAAGCAACTTCTGAGTACAAATCTGCAAGGATTAAGAAAAGGGCAGAATGCGCTTGGAATTGGATACAAAATTATGCTCCAGATGAAATGAAGTTTAAAATTCATGAAAATATTCCATTAGATATAAAAAAGAAATTGAGCAAACAGCAAAAAGAATCTTTAAAAATATTGCAAAAAAGCTTGGAAAAAAAAAGATTCAATGAAGAGTCTCTTTTCATAGAATTCAAGAAAATATGTGAAAAAATAGGAATCCAGCCTCAAGACTTCTTTAAAGGAGCTTACTTAGCTCTAATAGGCAAGGAAAAAGGACCAAAGTTAGCAGGGTTTATAGTAACAGCAGGAAAAAAAAGAATTGCTTCTTTATTAGCCAAAATTTAAGAGTTTTAGGCTTTAAAAAAGCGCAAGCAAATATTTAAATATAAGCAATTATCAAGGTTTTAAAGCCTAAAAGGTCAAAATAATAAAACAGGAGGGTGTGAAATGGCAGAATTATTGGTTGTTAGGAGTAAAATAAAAGATGTTGCAAAAGATGTGAATGTTTCTGGAGACTTTGCTGATTTTTTGAGCAAAGAAGTTGAAAGATTAATACAAAAAGCTGTAGAAAGGGCAAAAGCAAATAAAAGATCAACAATCCAACCTAGGGACTTATAATCCCTTTATTTTTTTTATACAAAGATTTAAGAGTTTTTTTACAGATATACTTTCAATATGGAAGCTAAGAGAGATCAAGTAATACTTCAGAACATAACTAACTCTAGAATTCTTGCCGATTTTTCAATGATGTATGTAAAACCAAAGGGATTAATTGCCGTTGAAAAAATGAAATTAAGTCAACTAACCGCAATGAATGGGAATTACAGACATTGTCCTATTACAACATCAGAAACTGTCGATATTTTACTCTGTCGTACTCGTACCAAAATTGACATGGGATTTGAAGATCTAAGTTCATATCCAGATTTTATTTTTGACGAAAATCTCAGGGTAGGACTCACTTTAGGTTATTTAAGATTCCCAGTAAAAGAATCCCTAGTAGAATTAGGCCCAGGAAAGGGAAACGAAGCTTTTTATTCTCCAATTATGGCTTCAAGATTACACGGGGAATTAAGTAGATTCGCAGCCGATTTATCTCATAGTAGCCCGCATAAAATCGTTTTGTATAAATATATCGACAAAAGCACGATTGACCAATATTGTGAAAGATGTAATGTCTCCGGTTTAAGAGAGCTAGTAGCAGAAGAAATGCCTTTTATAATCTAGCTATTTTTTTCTAAGAGTTTCTTCTAAATCTTTCATTTATGATAATCCTTGCCCAATCTCTCTCAACATGTTCTTCTAACAATCCATCTCCGCCAATATAACCTAAAAAAGCTTTATAAGCTCCAAGACAAGGCTCACAAGAGTTTAAATGCAAAAAAACCATATTCATAAAATTCTTATCAGTCCTAGATAATCTCCTATAATCTTCACAAGACACAGAAGCACAATAAGCTCTAACATAATTTCTCCAATGTGTTTCACAA
Source organism: Candidatus Woesearchaeota archaeon (assembly GCA_964361505.1). Lineage (GTDB taxonomy): Archaea > Nanobdellota > Nanobdellia > SCGC-AAA011-G17 > GW2011-AR20 > JACQNJ01. The sequence goes on from CAYIAV010000007.1 coordinate 17,208, forward strand.
CATTCTTCAAAAACCATAACACAAAAATTTCCTAAATCTATTTAAATACTTAACATTTAAGGTTAAACATGAAAAGAGGAATTTTTCTTTTACTTGTAATTTTCATAGCAGGGTGTACAGCTTCAACTCAAGATAACAATACAAATGTTCCAACTCCAGCAGAAACAAAAGAATGCATCACAGATAGTGATTGTGTTCCTTCTTCATGCTGTCATGCTAGTTCTTGCATTTCAAAAGACAAAGCTCCAAACTGCTCAGATTATTTTTGTACTTTAGACTGCGCTCCAAATACATTAGATTGTAATCAAGGTAGCTGTTCTTGTATAAATAATAAATGTCAAACAATCTTTAACTAACATGTCAAAAGCTAAAGGAAGTAGAACTGAAAGAGAATTAATAAACATGTTCTATGATACTGGCACCCATATAGCTTTAAGGGCTGCAGGTTCCGGTTCAACCCCCCTACCAGCTCCAGATTTATTAGTAGGAGGTAAAGGAAGAGTTCTAGCAATAGAATGCAAAGCAGGAAAAGACTCAAGATATATAAAAAAAGATCAAATATCGGAATTATTAGAGTTCTCAACAAGATTCGGTGCAGAACCATGGATTGGGGTAAGATTTGATAGGCTAGGTTGGCAATTTGTAAAGATAGAAAATCTCAGAATAAGCAAAGGTGGAAATTACTTTATCGATAAAGAAATAACCACAAAAAATGGAATTTCCTTCCAAGAACTAACTGGAGTTTATAAACAGGAAAAATTATAGATATTCATAAAAGCTTATCTTTCTTTTTGTACTCAAGTCTCTTTTTTTCTTCTGTTTTACCTAAGAAGTTATCGCTTGTAATTACACTTTTACCAAGTTTTTGCTCAATATCTTTTCGTGTTGAGCCTGCAACATCGCCTCCATCTCTAGCATCTTTTTTCAGTTTTTGAAATTCTTTAGAGTCACGCTCTCTCGTAAATCTTGTAGTTGTTGCTTCCCCAAGCATAGTAAGAATAAGTTCAATATCATCCATATGGTCTCTAAGATTTTCTTTTTCTAAGCCTTTGAATTTTTTATATTCACTCGGAGTCATATCAAATGTTGCTTTTGATATTTCTGATGTAAGAATCGCAAATCCTTTTTCTGCTTGTAAACCTCTCTTCTTCCATTCATCAGTTAATTCATCCCTTATGACAATGCCTCTAACCCTTT
>CAYIAV010000008.1:0-1193 GCA_964361505.1 Candidatus Woesearchaeota archaeon
CGTTACTGCTTCTGTGACCTTTGCAATTTGGCCTGTCCCGATGTTGATGTCAACTTCAAAACCTCTGCCTAGCTTGCCTCCAAGCTTGCCAGAGAAGAGAAGGTATCCCACTACTGCGACAATTATCAAAATTCCTATTGCGACATAAACTAATGCAATGCCCTTTCCGGATTTTGCGGACATATGATTTTGGGCGGATGAATTATTGGGCATAACAATTAATAGTTAGTTTGTTTTCCCTGCATAAATATTCTCAATAAATTTTTAAAAACTGCGCCTTGTCTGCAGATTTTTTTGCTTCTTCCGGGATATCTTCATAGTTCTTCCAGAAAACAGGAACAGTGAAATGTTTCACAATTCCGTTATTTTACCTTTCTCATATTCTTCCAGGCAATTCTTAGCACAAAACCATTTTCCGTGCTTCTCAAATCCCTTTCCTTTTTCTTCTCTCATTCCGCAGATTGGATCTTTTCTTTTAAATAGGTTAAACATAGCTGCCTCCTACAATTTTATTAAAATTATTTTTATTGTTCTATCTTGCATTATCAACCATCTCAATTATATCTTTTTCAACTTGCTCAGCTTCTTTCTTTTCTACTTCTGAAAAGAATTGGGAAATCATGGTTGGTTTCATTCCAACAATTTTTACTTTTCCATTTTCCTCCAGAACGTTGATTTTACATGGCATGCAGAGAGATATTAACCGATTTTTGTTTAAGAACTGATTTGCATATTTACCTGAACATATTTCAATTATTTTAAGTGGTTTCTGGCTGAATCCTTTAACAGCCAGTCTTTCTTTTATATCATAAATTTGAAACAACGTCCAGCCTTTTTGCTCTACAGCTTTCAAAACTGAAACAACTGCCTCATCAAAACTCTTCTCTGTTTTAACAATGTATGCAAAATCTTCAGTTTTCATGTTCACCTTACTTCACCTCTTTTTTCATTTCTTCATATTGCTTCTTTGTTATTTCTCCTTTAGCATACCTTTTTTTCAGTATTGTCAACGAGTCTGAGTTATCATTTTTGTTGGATTGACCTGTATTGATTAGAGTAACAACAATCCAAATAATAAACCCCCAAAAAAGTATCATAAAGAGAACCCCGAATCCAGCCCCAAATCCCATCATGCTGTAGCCACCCATTCCTACTCCGCCAAAAAGCAATACCAAAAGAACAATAGCAACAGG
>CAYIAV010000008.1:1293-18339 GCA_964361505.1 Candidatus Woesearchaeota archaeon
TTTTATTTCCTACCATGTGAACACTCTTTGGCTTGTTTTTGGAATTCCACTTATAATAATCTTAAAGTTTCTTATATTTTTATTTGTTGGAAAGATTAATGTTCCTGATGTATGATGCCCTTCAAGTTTCGGTGCTGAGATTGGTTTGATTTTTGTGTCGTCGTATTCCAATATTGTTATTTGACTTAAATCAAATTGACTAAGGTCTACTGAATGGGTATTTGATTTTATGTCTACTTCCAGATTAGCCTTATTAAAATTTGGAGTTAATTCTATTGAAACATCTCCTGGATCTGTTGTTCCTGATGAAACTGTTTGAAATTGTGTGGTATAATCTATGCTGTCATTTTTTCCATATAATGAGACTCCAATATAGACCAGCAGAGCTATAATTATTACAAAAGAAAAGTAAACCAAATACTTTTCATAATCTTTTTTCATGTTTTTTTCTCCTATTTTTTATTTTATCATTTATGTATAATATTATTGATGTTAGAGCAACACCTCCTCCAACTATCCAGAATATTAAGGATAATTTTTGTAGAGACTGAAATGGAATCCCAGCAATAATAAGACCTAAATTAAACAATAATAGCCTAGATGATATACATTGTTTTTTTAAGTAAACCAAGAAAGTTATAATCAACAAGATTACTGCAATAATCCAGATAGGTTTAGCTATAGTTGTCAGAAACAACAAAGGCATTCCTGTAACTGTGATTCCTATAACGCTTAAGAGAGCTATTAGAACCAAACAGATGTTATGACAAATCTGCCAAGATCCAAGGAAACTTGTAAAACCAGATATGCTTCCTAATATGCCGGCTGTTTTCTCTTTCATGTTTGTAGAATTGTTTACCATTTTTTGCAACACTCGATTATTTTTTTAGTTAGATTGCTAAACGTTTTATTGCTCTTGTGCAGGTAGACTATGGTAAATAACACCCATAGAGAAGCTATGAATATGATTTCTTTTCCTGCATCTTTTGGAACTATGGCATAATATGCAATTATTGTTAATGTTATTAAAAAAGGCAGCTGAAACAATTTAAGATCTTCTTTTACTTTTTTTTCTAAAAGATAAAAGATACCAACTATAGACTGTCCCATTAATAATGCGATAATAATAATGTTTCCAAATAAGTTTAACTTATACAACATAAGGAATGATACCCATGTTAAGCTTACTGCAGCACATATTGCACAGAGAGAGTTTTTGTATTTTTTAGGCAATATTTCTTTAATTATTAAGAGCACTATAAAAAGTGCTGCTATTGATATTATAGAGATTAAGATTTCATTCATTTTATTGTTTGAATAATCTGGATAATCCCCCCTATTGTTATTAAGATTAGAAAGGTAATTACAACTCCTTGGTATGGGAGAGTTTTTCCTTGCCTTACTGCTGTGATTTTTTTACTTATTGTAGGTGCTACTGACACTATTAAGCCTCCTATGATAGTTCCTATAATGAATAGATTTACTATATATGTGCGATTTAGTATAGAACCGTAATCTCCCATTAAAGAAATATAAAATGGATAAATACTCGGGATAAGCTTTGATATTGGGAGTATTGTTGTTATGTATGAAACTAGTATTATTACTGGTTTTTGGCCGGGTATATATTTTTTCTTTATTAGACTAGATATCCACCACCCTGTTGAAACTGCAAATGCTCCTATGAATAATCCTATTACTATGTTATTAACACCAAGCCATGCTGCTCCTCCTGCTGCAGCTGCTGCACCAAGTGTACATAAAGGACAATGAGCTTCTGCATATCTTAATCCTGAGAACAAAAAAAATACAATGGGGACAAGCTTTTTGAGATTCATTTTAGCCCCCCTATAAACTCATGAATTCATTATATGTGCTGTCTTTGTTCACTGCGTAAATAACAAATGGCCCAGTTTTAGATCCTGGCATTCCAGGAGACCCAGAAGGCATACCTGGAAGAGCTATACCTGCAATTGCTGGCTTTTCTGCTAATAATTTTGAAATTACCTCCATAGGAATATGCCCCTCTACAAAGTAATCACCTATAACTGTTGTGTGACAGCTTTGCAGTGAAACCGGAATGTTATATTTTCCTTTTACTATACTTATATCGGGCACATCAATTACACTTACATCTGCATCACTTTTTCTTTTGAAATAATCTGTGTAAAGAGAGCAACAGCCACAGGTAGATCCTTTGTATATTGTTACACCTGCCATATTTAATGTGCTGTTTCCTGCTACTGAATCATTTTTGTTAGCTGTTATTACAAAAATGCTACCTACAAAAAATAGCACTAAAATTCCCACTATTATCCCTGATTTTTTCATTTTAACAACCTCCTACCATAGATGAAGATGGTACTTGTTGAGGAGCTATTTCTTGTGTATTTTTTTGAGCAGCATTCTCTCCTATTAAAATTCCATTTGTTACAAAGTTGTCTTTTATACTGCTAATTTGTACTAATTGAATTCCTGATAAAACAACTAGTATTACAACCGCTATTAGCGCAATTATTTGCTTGACCATTTTAACACCCCCCTACCATTGTAGGTACTGATGAAGAACTGCCCACACTAGTTTTTGCCCTTGAAGGGATTATTCCATGCATGTCATAGTTCATTTTTTCATCTTCTGACCAGCCAGTCATATCTAGTGCTCCTGTACTGCTTACAACTGCATTGCCTGTAATTGATTCTTTTAATGCATTAATTTGATAGGTTTGTATTCCTACAAAAGAAACCATAACTGCAAGCAAAACAATAGTTACTATTTGAGTATTCATTTTTAACAGCCCCCCACCATTTCGCCAGTGCTACTCTGACTTTGTTCTTTTTCAATCCCCCTATATTTGTTGCTGGCAAGATTTACATAACTAAGCTCAATTCCCCTTTCCTTCAGAACATTTGCTTTTTGTTGTATCTGCCCTGGGAAGAACAATGTTTTCCATTTACCAAGCTCTTCTAAAATTTCATTATCTGTGTATTCAGCTCCATGCTTTGTAATAAGATACTTAGCTAGTCCTCTCATTGCAAATGAATGAGCACACCCACATGCTGCATTGCCTGGTGTTTGCCTGTATTGCTCTGCTTCTTCTTTAGTAATCTTACCTGCTGCTATTGCTTCATCTATTCTTACATTCATTTCTTCAACATCTTCTTTTCTGACAATTATAGACTTGGCCCCACAGCAATATTCGCAGCTCATTTGAGAAACAACATAAACATATCTCTCTAGATCTTTGCCTTGTAGATTTATTGTTTTATCGAGATTTCCCAAAATGTCTATAGTCTGGTCTGCTAATTGTTGGTTAGAAGCGCTAACATCATCATATCTTACTTTGAGTTCTTCACCATATATTTTTGGAGTTCCTTTTGGGATAACTGCTGCTTGAACTATTGAGAGTCCTGTAGGAATGCTGTTCTTGTTAACTATTTTTGCTTCTACATCCCCTATAGATTTAAAAGAAAATAACTGAAACTGGTTAAATATTGTAATTGCCAGCCCTAAGATAAGAAAGGCTATAATTGCTTTTTCAATATGTTTATTATGTTCTGGTTTACTATGCTCTTCTGACATTTTTTACCTCCTTGTGATTTAACTTGAAATATATCAAAATTTAGTAACCAGATATACCTTACTGCCAGAACTATACTACCAAAATTGTTCAGAAATGGCAAGAAATTGTTCCAAATTGTTCAGAAAGCATTTTTAAGGTAGATTTTGTTTTTTTTCCCTTCTGGAACCTTTTTAATTAAATTCTTTTTTTCTAATTCTGTGAGAACAACACTCAGTTTTGTTTTGCTCAAGCCAGTTCTAATTCTTAATGTTGACTGCTCAATACCATCTTGCTCTTTAATAGAGCTCATCACTTTTTTTTCATCTTCATTCAGTGCTTTTAGCAGGAACTCAAATTTTTCGTTTATATCCTGCTTTTTCTTTGTTTCTTTTAATGTGCTGACAAGTTCCTGCTGAATGTTTTCTGCATATTTCTGTGATTTATCAAATGCTAATAAGTAAATTCCTAATGCCATTGTTAAAAAGACTACAGCTACGCCTGTATACATTGGAATCTCACTTTGTTCGTGGATACATTCTCCTTCTTTAATGCACGTACCTCCTGTTGCAATCATTATTGCATCAGTTAGATTCTCTATTTGTATTTTAAAGATTATAATTGCTATGAAAAAGATTATAGAAATGGCTATTAAAATTAACCCCAAATGTTTATGCTTTATCATGACATTTTTATTAAAAATTAGGTATAAAAACCCATCGGATTAGGTCTAGAGTCTTGAAAAAAAGCATCTTTTTTATTTAGATAAACTTTTATATGAGTTATACTTTATAATTTTGAGGTGAAATTATTTAGATTATTTTTTTTGTGTGTAGTTTTTCTTATTAGTTTAGGTGTTGCAAATGCATTTATCTTCAATGGAACTGTTTATACTACTGATGGTGTTGCATTGAATGGAACATTGGTTAACATGACTATAAGGGACCAAACCTTTGCTATAATAGGCTCAAATTCTACATATTCTAATGAGACTGGATTCTTTTCTATGAATGTAAGTGAGAATAGCCAATGGTTTTACCAGCCCGTGATAACTCATAAAAATGGAAGTGTTCATGTAGATTATGTTGGGCAAACAGTTCCTGCTTTTCCATTAACTGTGATACAAGATATAAGAGACATACCTTTCTATTTAAGGAGAGCAGCTACTATTAACATAACTGCTTTTAATGAATTAAACAGGCAAATTGCTTTTAGGTATCAAGTTAAAGATATGAAACTGGGATATCCTGTATCTGAAAATTGGAATTCTCTTGTTGGAAATGTAACTGTTTATGTACCTGCAGATAGAAATTATTCAGTTATAATCTATCCAGATGGGAGTATGCCTGCGAGTTACGAAATAAATAACATAACCTCGTATACTAATAATACTGTGCCGAAAGCTTTTAACACTACCTTAGGATTAGTGAGAGTTGTAGGATATATCAATACAACTAACCTTACTAACAAAGTTGGAGGATGGGAAGAGTTTAAGATTGTTGTTTATTTATTGGAACCGGGAAATATTGTATATACAAGCCAATCTGCAGTTCCGTCTAATCTAAGTATCTACTGGCCTTTTAATATTACAACTAACAATCCTCAAAGTGATATATACAATTTGACAAGTGGATTTTTTAATATAACCTTGCCCGCTGCTGCAGAAAAAGCTACATTCTTATTGTATGCGGCTGCCAGGAATAACAGTCAGTATTATGGAGGGTACTTGAATATTACTACCTTGTATGGAGATCCTCAAAAAGAGGTTAACATTTCTATGTATGGATTATTAGGGACACATAACAATATAAGTGTGAAAAATGCGGCAAATTACAGCACTAATATAAACGGCACTCAAACTGGTACTGTAAATATTACGACTGCATTGCAGACTTTTTATTTAGCTAATGCAAGCAATGTAACCTTAACTCAAACACAGTTGCATATAGAAACTGTTGTTAATTATACTAGTTATGGATCATTTGAATTTACTTTTGTAAATGACATATCTCAAACAGATTCTGCTGTTTTTTCATTACCTTTGTTAAATGTTACTGGCATAAAAAATATGAATATTTATACACAATCTTATGCTCCAAAAAGAGTTGAGTTTACTGTTTCCCAGATAGTTACAAACTCCACTATTTCCCTTAGAACATTTAGTCCAGGAGATATTGATGGAGCAGTAGCAAATGGAAACATAGATATGGCCCTTTACATCTCAAATTCAACTTGCGATGTACCTAACCCTGCTGGAGCTTGTCAAGTAGGCAGTTCTAAAAATATGAATCAATTTAACCCTCTAAAAAACATAATAGGTGGAGGGCCTCTTAGTTTTAGAATGGGAACTGGAAATATCAAAGTACATTATGTAAATGTTGATATGATGGCTTCTGGACCTCCTGAGGCTTTGTTTGATGATTCTGCTGCAGATAAAAGCACTTCTAGCACTTTTGATCAAGCTGTGAGATTTGGATCTGGAGGACCAACCATATATGATTTTATACTGGTTTCAATTCCTTATACAGAAGGTGCAGGGTCTGGATTAAATGATTCTCAAACTGTGAATATGTCTATTCCTGCATTTTATGATGATAACTGGAGGGTAACTTGGAATGCAACAGCTAATGGAACTTCTGGATCTGCCTTAGCTGGAAACTACTCACATTATGCGAAGTATAAAGGAGATTGGGAGATGCTTATGAATAGTACAGCATGCCAAACAAATGCTAGTCTGCTAAATGCGACACATCCTTGCTATATCGATAATAGCAGCAATAACATATGGATAAGGCTTCCTCACTTCTCTGGAACACAACCTAATGTAAAAGGAACTACACTTCCTGCAGCTACAACAAGTAGTAGTACCACCACAGGAGGTAGCAGTTCTAGCAATATAGTTATAGGAAAGAAAACCACTACAGAAAAGGAAGATGAGATAGATGTAGACTATAATCTAGGAAATAGTGCTGAATCTACTGCTACCATATCAAAAAAACAAGGACAGAGTGTTACCTTTAGTTTGGATGGAAAGACAGCTCATAAAGTTAAATTTAAAGAGATTAAGACTGGGGCTGTGACTCTTGTTATTGAGTCAGATCCTATTGAGGTTACTCTTAGTATTGGAGAAACAAAACAAATTGATATAGATGGGAATGGGTTTAAGGATCTAGAGGTTACTTTACAAAGCATTGTAAGCGAGACTGCAAGAATTATTATGAAAAAGCTTGTAGAAGAAGACAAGTCTGCAGAAAAACCAGCAGCTGAGCCTCAAGAAACAACACCAACTGGAGCTATTTCAACGGCAACTGAAACAGTTCCTGAAGAAGATAATGGTAATCGGGTGATATGGATTTTGTCAGCTATAGCAATTGCAGTGGTTATTGCAGCAATTACTCTTAAGAAAAAAAGTGGAAAGCCAACAATGTGGCATAAGTAATCAACTATTTCATAGCCCTTTTATTTAGGTTCTCTTTAATCCTAGACACTTTCCTTTGCATGGGCTCATCTAATATAATCTTTTTATTTTCTATATCTTTTAAAAGATTAAGAAAGCTAGAATTTAATTTTTGCATTTCATAATAAAGATTAAAGTAGTTATCGCCTTTTTGCATTCTTCTTTCAAGCTCCTGCATTCTTGCAATTATTTGCTCCAGTTTTTGAAGCTCCATTACTCTTATAGAAGCAGCGGGCTGTTTTTTTTCTTCTACCTGTTGAAATGACTCTTCATCATCAAAAAGCTTGTTAATATCGTATGCAGAATATTTTTTAGGTGGCTCTCTTGGCGGTTGTTTTGACAATCTCCGTAATACATCTATTGTTGATTCCCTCTTATTCTCCATGTTGGTTAATAAGTTTAAATATATAACTTATCCTCTCTATCTTTATCTGAGAAATTCTCCTTGATAAACTTTACCATTATATCATTTTGAGAGGATTCATAACATTTCATTGCTGCTGATAATATCCCTTCTTTTAGGAAAGTATCTCCTAGTTTGTTCAATCTTGGCTTGTCTGCTGATAATTGAAAGGCTTTTGCAGCAAGTTCTAACTGATTTCTTTCAAAAGCCATGTCTCCTATTTCATTCAATTTATCTTTGTTCCCTATTGCTTCATAAATTTCTAAAGCGAAATCGATTTTTTCTGTTTTTATACAGAACTCTCCTACCTTGTTGAGTTTGTCTTTATCGCTACATAACTTAAAAGCTCTTATTGCTTCACTAATTCTGCCTTCTTTTAATGCTTTTTCACCAATAGAATTTAACTTTGTAATGCTATTTGCTAACTGATAAGCATCTATGCCTTTATTATACATTTCAATACCCACATGATAATCTCCTACCTCTATTAGCTTTTGGCTATTTTGTGTGATTACATATGCTCTAGTTGCCTCTGTCATCATACCTCTTTTGAAATATTCTTCCCCTACTGCATTAAGAAGACCTTTTTTTACTTCTTCTGAAAACATAGACAGATTTATGTTTTCTATACCTTTCTTTATTAATGCTGGGACTATTTTTCTATAATCTCCTGAACTTTGCTGTGTATTACTCATTTTAGAATTTTAAATACAGTATAGATATATAAATCTTATTAGTATTACTAAGTGATAACGACTAGACTTTTTTAATGATTATGATAAAACCTGTATGCCCTATTATCATATTTTCCGGCCTTACTCTTTTTTCTTCTACAATCCACTTTCTTTCTATTGTTTCCAGGACTTTTATTACTTTAAACTTATCTCTTAATTTTAAAGTTAGCTCTTGGACTTGTGTAATATTTGGCAGATATGCTGTTAAGCAGCCATTTTCTTTTAATGCCTGATATGCTTGGTCTAATGCATTCCATGGCTCTTTTAAATCTAAGGTAATTAAGTCTAAATTTCTTTCATCAATTTCTGCATATACATCTTTGTTCTTGAAAACTATATTTTTTAAGCCGAATCTTTTTGCATTTTCTTTTGATATTTCTAAGAAATCTTTTCTAATATCATAAGAATAGACTTTTTTTACGAATTTAGCCAGAAAAATTGTTGTTACTCCACAGCCTGAGCCTGCATCTAAAACTATTGAATTCTTGTTAATATCTGTGTTGGCTAAGATGATTCCAATATCCTTTTCAAGCATTATGGCTGGACCCCTCTTGATTCTCTTTAAATTTGTGAAAAAATCGTTCATTTTATTTTTTTGCATACCTTTTTAAGAGAAATGATAGTTCTTTTCCTATTTATATTTATTATAGTTTCGTCCTTCATTGACAGGTTTAATTCTTTCATCTTATCTTCAAGATTTTCCATATTTGATATAATCCCTTTTTTATTTTCGCTTAAGAGTGTCCTTCATCTTTGATCTGTTGGTATAGTACTCCAACTCTAATTTGAAATAAGGGGTCTGGAATAGTTGAGTATTCTTCAAATGTTTCTGGAAAAGCAGCTAGCACTATATCCATACTTTTCCTTAACCCTTTTTTTGTTCTTGCAGTGAAGTCCAATGCCATGTTGATTCCTGGTTCCTGCTGAGTATCTATTCTATATCTAACTGAAGAATCCCATAGATGATAGATATTATGATTTACTCTTCTCGCATTATGTTTTAGGAATGTTTCAACTCTATCTGTAATGTCACTATCCTTCTCTCTTGCTACAAGAGTTCTTTTTGCATACATTGCTGTAAAGTCTGTGTAAGTTTTAAGCATGTTTTTTATAAGGGGGTTAGAAATAAAAGATTATTGTTTTGCAAGAAATATAATTTAATAGAGAAAGATATGCGGGGAACAGGATTCGAACCTGCGTAGGCACTAAGCCAACAGCTTTCTTAGCAATCTCTTGAGGTTAGGCAATCTTTAAAGATTTCTGCCCCGTTTGACCGCTCCGGCATCCCCGCATTAAGTATTTGGTTATAAAAAGGATATTTAAAGGTTATTCATAAAAATTAAAGGCCGTATTATTCATATAAAAAAATTAAAAAAAGAAATAATTTGTCGTTGGGAAATAATTACGGGATACTACACTCCTTTTTTATAACTAAAGCTATATAAATCAGTTTGTATCATTTTTTATCACCTTAGTTTTTTAGTCAGGTGCAAACTTTACGGCTGGTTCCTGATTTGCACAAACCAGTGCTGCACCTGCTAAAATTTCTTAAGAATTCAGAAAATTAGTCTTTTATGCCTTTAAGTTGACTGTACCTTGTTTGCTATTTTTGAGCAGAAATCTCAAAACATATTTATATGGGAAGATATTACAGGGATTATGTTTAAAAAAATAGTTTTCTGGTGTGAATTTCCTGAAACTGTGGATTGGAAAAAAGCTGAGAGTCTAATAAAAGGAATTCCTTCAGAAGTTTATGTTGCAGTAAAAAGTGTTAAGGAATATAAAAGATATAAAATTAAAACAGAACTACCAATATATCCTTGGCCTGTTTTGAGCAAAAAAGAAGGTTATTGGTTTTCTGGATTTACAAGCAAAAAAAGCATTGACAAATTAAAGCAGTTTAAAGGGATTAAGATAAAGGTAGATTTGGAGCCCCCTATACCGAAATGGAAGTATGGAACTGTTAAAATAATACTTTATGCTATGAGGAAAATATTCCAGAAAGGAGAGAATAATGAATATCTTAGGAGGGTAATATATGAAACTGCTGGAAAGGGTTCTGGAATTGTAACTAAAAATATTAATATGATTATTAATGAATTCCCTTTTGCTAGATGGTACCTAAAGAATCAGGGGACTTATCTAGAACTTAAAGAAAGTATGAATAAAAACTACATGTGTTATACAACTTTTGCTGGAAGCTTTTTTAGACCTTTTATAAGATTTTATTTGAAACCTTTCACTAAACTTGCTGTTAAAAGAAACAAAGATGTTATGTTCTCAATAGGACTGATAGGAACAGGCATACTGGAGAGAGAAGGAACTTACAGAAATGTTAAACAATTTACTGAAGACCTAAAAATGGTAAAAGAAAGCGGGGTGAAGCAAGTAGCTATATACTCTCTTGAGGGGATTTTAAAAAGAAAAAATCCTGAAGAATGGGTGAGGGCTGTTAAGGAATTTGTTTCAAGATAATATCAACTGCTTCTTTTGTTCCTTTTGTTCCTATTTTTAACTTTTTAAGATTTTTTTCCAATTCCGGAGATTTTTTAATTAATTCTTCTAAATATCCTTTTAATTCCTTTTCTTTGATACTCTCATCAATATATTTTACTAAAGATATATTCCCCAGTTCTGAGACATTAATGTAGTGCTCTACATAGTTTTTGAAAGGGAAGATTAAAGCAGGTTTTTTATAGACTATTGCTTCTGAAAGAGCTGTGTGACCTGATAATAAAATTACTGCTTTACATGATTTTAGATATTCTAAAAAATTTTCTTTGAATTTGAATGAAGTAATATTGTTTTTTTTAAATTCTTTGTAACCAAAAATTATGAAATCTTCATTAAAATTTTTTGCTATTTTTATGATTTTTTCTGCTACTGAAAAACCGAATTTTGAACCGCCCAACATAACTAAAATGGGTTTCTTTTTTAGATGCAATTTTTTCATTAAAATTTTTCCTGACGGTAAGGATTCAGGTGATGTTCTCAGGATGGGGTCTACAAATTTTATTTCTTTTGCTGAATTTTTCTTTTTGATATTTGGGATTATTACTAAATCTGAATTATTGTATGCATCTGCTACGAATTTAAAATGAAATCTAGACTGCATATACAAAGTAAAAGGCATTTTTGTATGCTCTTGATAATGATCCCATGTTTTCAAATCAAGATTGTAGATTGAAATAGTTTTTATACCTAGTTTTTTTCCTGTATAAGAACCAACAGGCTGGGCATCTACTATTATCAGATCTGGCTTGAATTTTTTTATTTCTTTTTTTAGTTTAAAGTAGTCGTGAACAAAGTAGAAGATATAAGGCAAATTTGAGATTACAACTTTTACTGAATTAACACTAAAAGATGATTGAGGGAATCTGCTTCCTTTAATCTTTATTGTGTCGTATTTATCTTTAAAATAGTTATAGGAATTCTGGAATCCTGCTATTTTTATTTTTAAATTTTTATTTCTTTTTTTTAGTTCGTTAATTATAGCAGCCTCTCTCATTGCATGGCCTAAGCCGATTCCTGTTATTACGAATAATATTCTCATCTTAATTTGTAAAATTTTTCGGCATATTTACAATTATTTTTTAATCCATACTTTTTTGCCCTTAAGTAAACCGGAATGTATGTTAGGGCTATAGAGAACCACTGGCTCTTGAAAAGTCTCATTGCCTTTATTTTTTTATTGAAATGCTTAGAGATATCTATATACATAACGGGCCTGTTTTCAGGGGTTATATTCCATACTTCAAAGGCGAATAGATCATAATTTTTTCTTGTTGAATCCAAAGCTTTTGAGACTATTTGATGCACTGCCTTATGGTCTCCTGGAGCGTGGGGATCTTGAGGAGAATGCGTGAATATTTTTTCTGGGCTGTATTTTAATATTATTTTCTTTACCTCTTTAACTGTAGAATTATCATTTACAAAGTCTTTTATGTTTGCATCTGGAAGACCTAGAAACAATGTTTCTTGTGTTCCTAGAAAACTGCTTACTCTCTTTATTTCTTTTAACCTTGTTTTCTTTACATAATCTGCCTGCAAATGAGGCAATGAGGCTTCTCCATAAGAGAATATAACAACTATGACTTTTTTTCCTTCTTCCACATACTTTGCTATTGTTCCGCCCATACCTATAGACTCATCATCAGAGAATGGGCACAAAATATAAGAATATTACCCATGCACACCACCTCCTACCAGACTCAAACTTTCAAATCTTTGTGGTAATGTTGTTTTAGAGATTGTCATTGTGTTTTTTAAAGAATTCTTTGTATAAAAATGTTTGTGAGCTTGAAATTGCGCCGACTGGGATTTGAATTCCTGAACCAGATTAACTGATTTCCCAGGTCATCAGCTTGGAAGGCTGAGATACTACCACTGTACTATCGGCGCATTGATTATTTTGTAAAGAATTTACTTTATAAAGGTTATTAGGGAGATTGTTTTTTCCTTTCTGAAAACCTATAAATGATGTAAACTATTAACAATGACAATCCAAAAATTAATGCTATTATATTCTCTACGCCCAACTTATTTACATACGTTGAAAATCCAGTTATTCCTTTTTCTTTTGTGTTGTTTGTTGCGGAGATGTTATTAAAAGGTTCTCCTGCTTTTAATGGCTCTTCTGTTTCTTGTGTTATTTGAGCTTCTAGTTCAACTGCCTCACTTATTTGTTCTATCTCATTTACTGCTTTTGTTGAGCTTGTGCTGCCAGAAACATTTACAGCTTTAGTTTCTTCTTGATTATACTGAGACTGATTTGATTGTGCCTGGTTTGATGGACTTTGAAGTGTAGCATTATTTATTTCACTTCCAAAAACACCATAAATACTAAAGTGAAGAAGTACTGCCTCTATAGTATTATTTGTTAAATCCATTTTTGAGTTTAAAGGCATCCATGTGTGATTTGATTCATTATAGTAATAAATTTTTAATGAAGATTCATCTATATTTTTTGAAGCAATATCAATATCAGTGTAATAAATCGTTGCTATTGTGCTGTTTAATTTATTTTTAAGATTTTCATCAATATCTATATCTACAAAATTTCTTAAAGGCTTTAGAATTTCCATTGAAGAGTTTGTGAACTCTTTTACAGATATATTTGCATTTACGACATCTTGGTTTGTGGTTATATTAAACAGGAAACCTGAGCTGTTTATTGTTACTTGATCAGAAGAAGAGATGTTTATCAATTCTGATTGATTTATTTCAAAATATAACTTTGGCTGTACTTTATCATAAGTCATTGTTATGCCATTTAGTACAGGCGTTGATTTTCCATCCGAGTATAATGTAGCAGAAAGTCTTATTTCTTCAATATTTATTTCTGATAAATTACTTGGAAAAGCATTCCATGTTAAGCCATTATCTGCTGAATATTTGTATGATATACTTTGATTGTTTAGCTCTTCTGAGTAAGCTATAGAGCTTATTTTTTTAATTCCTGATACTTCATTTGTTTTGATTTCTGCTTTTAATGGATATGTTATGTTTGTTAATATTGATTCTTTTTTATTTTCATGAACTGCTTTTATAAGGTCAATTCTGATATTTTTATCTGTGGCAAGATTAAAAGTGTCATTTGATAATCCTGAAACAGTAATGTTATACCAGCTCTCGTTTCCATTGTATTCTGTTTTCCCGTAACCTGGTGATTGGCACTCTATGCCTGTATTGCAGAGATATATCTCAGAAGCAGTTCCTGATTTAATGTACATTGCTATTATATCATTATTTTCCACACTTTTATTGAATTTAATGTTGAATATGCTGTTCTTGTCTATTTTTAAATTATTTTCATCTTTTGAGAGTACATCACTTGTTTTGTCGTCTCCATGGTAGATTGCAGATAATAAAACAGGTTCTTCGTATGTAACTTCATACTGTGAATAGTTATTTATTATTTGGTTTAGCTTAACTTGATTTTCTGCTATTATTATTTCTGAGGAATTATAAGCATAATCTTCTTGATTTGAAAAATCCCATTTTTTGACTATATCTTCATATTTAGATAAAGAATCGATTGAATGAACAGTTAATCCTGTTGGGTATGGAAGATTGTATAATACACCTAGAGACGTTACAATTATAAGAAGAATTATCAATAACCTTTGCAATCTTATCACATTTTTAAATTCTTTTTTATGTATATAAAGATTTAGCTGTTTTGATAATATTGAGTAAAATTTAAATATGCCTTGTTACTTAGTATATTTAATGAAACTTGGATATTTTTTAGCATTATTGGCTTTTTTTATTGTTCTTGTTGGGTGCTCTAAAAATTATTATGAAGTTGGAGACGGACTTTATTGTTTAGACCAGAATAAGAACAGCATTTGCGATAAAGATGAAAAAAATCCTGACAATCTTTATGAGTTTAAACCTGGCTTCTTTTGCTCTGATGCAAATGAAAACAAAAAATGTGATTCTGAAGAAATTGTAAATGTTACTAAACCTAGCTCTAACTCTACGGTCAATAATACAATATCGTCTCTGGCTATAAACAATAGTACTCCTGCTAAAAAATCAGATAAGACCTCTCATGAAGAATGCCTAGAAAGGTATGATATCGAAAATGGAGCAGTATTATACAGATATGCTTCTTGGGATCCTTTCTTAAGTGATAATGATGCACTTTACAAAAAAGGATTAGAAGATGATGGATATACTGTTGTTAAGGATAAAGTAGGAACTGATACTAAAGACAGTTATGGCGCAAGTGAATTAATGAAGGAATGTTTTGCAGGAGTTTATAGTGAAGAACTTGTAACTCCTCCTGAATTTATCTGCAGCAGCAATAAAGACATCTTTACCAAAGACTATCCTTCTTATAATGATGTAAAACAGTTTGCTATTGACTGCAAGAATGTTAAAATTGTTTGATTATTTTTATAAAAAATTATTTGCCGAATCTTCTTTGCCTTTTAGAATAATCTTCTATTGCTGCTAAAAAATCTTCTTTTTCAAATTCTGGCCAAAGTTTGTTACACCAGTATATTTCTGCGTAACTGCCTTGCCATAGTAAGAAACCAGAGAGTCTTTGTTCTCCTGAAGTTCTGATAATTAAATCTGGCTCTGATTCTAGATAAACATTTTTTTTAAAAACTTCCTCATTAATAGATTCTATATCTAATTTTCCTTCTTTTATCTGCTGGGCTATCTTTTTTGTTGCATCTATAATTTCTGCTCTTCCTGAATAGGCCATAGCAAAATTAACGGTGTAATCATGGTAGTCTTTAGACCTATCCATGATTTGTTTCATTAAATCTTGAAGTTCTGGATTAAAAAGACTTATTCTTCCTATGAAATTAACCTTTATTTTATTTTTGTCTATTCTCTCATCTTTTAACAGCCTCTTACATTCTTCTTTGAATATATTCATTAAATAATCAAATTCTTCTTTAGGTCTGTTGAAATTTTCTAGAGAAAATGCATATAGTGTAAGCTCTTTAATTCCTAGCTCCATAGACCATTCTAGGAGCCTTTCAAACTTCTTGGCTCCCCATTCATGACCTTGCCAAGGCTTCATCATTAATCTTTTCGCGAAACGCCTATTTCCGTCAATTATTACTCCAACATGTCTTGGTATTTTACTATCAGAATGTTCCATGTTTATTCACTTTTTCTTTTATTTTAAAAGGTTTACGATTATTGATGGTCTGCCTGGAAGAGACTGCTTTGCTTTTGTTTCATTTGAATCTTTTAGGTAATTTATTGAAAATTTACAATTAAATTCTTTTTCTAATTTCTTTGTATTATTTTTGAATAGTTCATACTCTTTTTCTGAAGATAATATTGATGAAGGTATTTTACTCTGATCTTTTACTATTGCTGGAACTAATCTTGCTATTTCTTTTTCATAATTTTTTATCAAAGATTTTTTTATTAATGCAGAGATATCTCTGGTTTTTTCAATTTCTAATCTTATTTTTTTCATGAAATCATATTTCCATTGCTCTGCTATGAATAAAGATATACTCTGTGGTTTTTCAGTTTTAACCAGCTTTAATATTTCTTTTATATCATAAATTGTTGATTCCATTAAAGAATCTTCGTATTCTAAGCTTAAGTCTATTTTTGACTTATCTGATTTAGGCCATTTTTTTAATGAAATGAAAGGCTTGTTTCCTATTTTTTCCCATAGTTCTTCTGTGATATGCGGACAGAAAGGGTGCAATAACTTAAGGAAAGTTTCTATGTCTTCTTTTGATATTTCTTCTTCTAGGTTTTCAAACAAGTTTCTTAATTCTATTATTGCTAAATTGTATTTGAAATTTTCAATATTTTCTGAAATTATTTCTATTGACTGATTTATTTTACTTTGTAATTTTTTAGAAGACTTTTTTATTTTTACAGTATCAAAATAGTTTATTAATTTTTTTATGAACTTGCTTGCACCTTCTATTCCTTCATCACTCCATTCTGTGTCTTTATCTGGAGAGCCAATTGACATCAAGAAAAATCTGGCTGTGTCTATTCCATATGTTTTTGAAATTTCTTCTGGCAAGACTGTATTACCCCTGGATTTTGACATGACAAAACCGTCTTTGTGCAACATACCTTGATTGAATAGTTTAGTAAATGGCTCATTGAACTTAACAAGTTTCATGTCTCTTAATGCCTTTGTGAAAAATCTTGTGTAGATTAGATGCATGCAGGCGTGTTCTGCTCCCCCTATGTATTGATCAACAGGCATCCAGTATTCCGCTTTCTTTTTTTGGAATGGCTCCTTATTGTTTTTATTGTCGCAATATCTTAAGAAGTACCAAGAACTATCAAAAAAAGTGTCCATTGTATCTGTTTCTCTTCTTGCCTTTTTACTGCATTTGGGGCATTTTGCTTCTACAAAAGATTTATTTGTTAATAGGGGGTTTCCTTTTC
>CAYIAV010000009.1:0-18101 GCA_964361505.1 Candidatus Woesearchaeota archaeon
TTTCTTCTTTAACTGTTTAATATTCATCCTATACATTAAGTAAACAAAAGTAATAAACAATAAAACAACAGAAGTTACTTTAGTCAAAAAACTTAATCCAATAAAAACCCCAGCCAAAATATCAAACTTATAATTTTCAGAATTAAAAGATCTGTAAATACAATAAAAGGTCATTAAAAACAAAGGATACAATAAATTTTCAGCCATTAAATACCCAGAAAAAGCAAAACTACTGGGTATAACAGCAATTAACAGGGCAAAAACAACTGATTTCTTTTTGTCAAAAAACTCTTTAGCCAGTAAATAAGCCGGAATAACTATCAAAGTAGAGATTATTGCGTTTATTATCTTCATCAAAAAAAATACTTTCTCCATATCTTTGAAAATATAAGAAATTGACAAGAATATTGGGTACAATGGCGGAAACAAGCTTGTAAAAACCCCATGAATTGAAAATTCTCCAGAATTAAAGAAACTTTCAGCCATTTTTGAATAAATATATGAGTCACTAAAGGCAGAAGGAGCAGGAATAATGCTTACTAATAAAATCTTAAGAAAAACAATACTTAAAATACAATAAAACAAAGTTTTGCCGACCTTATTCATAATTAATTCACGTTAGAAACATTTAAATATCAGTTGATTTTTATAAACTTTACAATATTATAATAATTTAGTGCAATTATTTACAAGGAGGGTGTTATTAATGGAAAAAAAGAGGATTAGGGATTTACTTCTTATAGGTTTTTTATTTATAGTTATAGCATATATGGTTTCTGGAGCATTCAACTATAACAGTGTTGGAAGTGGAGTTACTGCCAGAGGGGGTACAAATGGCTCAAATATTTTTGACAATAGTAGTGTGTGGACAAAAGGAGGAGAAATAGAAACAATTAACTTCACAATTAACTATACTGGTAATGCTTCAATAACAGGGGCTAATATAACTGTGCCAACAAACGGATATAATATCAGATTCTGGAACACTTCTATAAACGCCACATCAAATGGTGTTGAAAATTTTACGTGGTGGACATTCTACAATAGAACAAGCAATATTCTTTCAATGGAAAACAGAACAAATCCACAAAACTCAACACTTCTTGTCAATAGATCATTAAATATTTGGCTTAATGTAACTGCAGAAAATGGTACAGAAGGAGTATTTGTATGGACTCTTAATATATCAGACAACAGTTCAGCTTCTGCTACAGAAACAGTAACATTCAGAACCTATGTTGATGGTATGCCTCCAAGGCTGTATGGCATCAATATAACAGACGGAACAAATACATTAATTGCATCAAATGGCAATTTAAACAACACAAAGTACTTACTACCTGAGGTTAACTTAACAGTTTATGCCGTATTGAATGATTCCACTTTTGATGTGAATAGTAGCGTAATGTTAATCTACAACACAACAGGTCCAGCAACAAAGGCAACTGGAAAGGTTATTATGATGAACATTACAAATGGTGTTAGAGGAACACCATACTTGTTAAGTGCAATCTTGCCAGCAGGAACAGCGAATGATACAAACTTTACATCATTCTTGTTTGTAGCTAATGACACATTTAACCAGGTCTACACAACATCTGGATTGTTCAACTTTACAATAGATGGAACAAATCCTAGTATTACTGTAACAGCGCCAGCTACAACAACAATAGACACTTCAGCATCAATAACTTATAGTTGTTCAGCAACTGATGCAAGTCCTTTAACCTACTTGTGGACATTAACAAAGCCAAATAGTCAAACAAAGACAGTAACAACTACATCAGTAACATTTACAGGAGCTGATACTCAAGGTGCAGGAACATATAGCCTTACTTGTAAAGTAACAGATGAAGTGGGCCATGAAGTAACTTCAGCAATCAAACAATTCACAGCGCACCTTACCTCTACAACATCAGGAGGAACATCAGGAGGATCATCTGGTGGAGATTCCGGAGGAGCTGAAGCTGAAGTAAAGGTAGACCATAACTTGGCTAAAGAAGCAGATGCTACAATTGAAGTTGCTAAAAAAGAAGGTCAGAGCACAACAATTAGCTTAGACAGCAAGACTTCACATACAGTGAAATTCAAGAAAGTTACATCAAGCTCAGTAACCCTTGTAATTGAATCTGACCCAGTAGAAGTTACTTTGAGTGTAGGCGAGTCAAAGCAATTAGACTTAGATGGTGATGGCAGTAATGAATTAGAAGTAACACTAGAAAGCATATCAGGTGGTGCTGCAAAAGTAGTAATGAAAAAGATTGCGCAAACAGCAGTCGAAAAAGTAGCTCCAGCACCAAGTGAAACTACACCAAGTGAAACTACACCAAGTGAAACTACACCAACAACTGGTGGAGAAGCAGTGAAGAAAGAGTCTAGCAGCTTAACATGGCTATGGGTGCTAATAATTGTAGTAATTATAGTAGCTATAGTAGTTGTAATAATTAAAAAGAAGAAAAAATAGTTTCTTCTCTTTTTCTTTTCTTTTTTAATAAACTTTAAATTATCTTTTATCTCAAACTTTTTATGAAAATTCTTATAGGAATTCCAACCTCTTTCCATAAAGAATACTGTTTAAACAAATTTAGTGAAGGAATCAAAGAATTAACATTTAAAGAAAAAGAAATACTTTTTGTAGATAACTCTAAAGATAATGATTATATTAAAAAAATAAAAAGCCTGGATTTTCAGGCAATAAAAGGTCCTTATTTTGATTCACCCATACAAAGAATATCAGCTTCAAGGAACATTATTATAGATAAAGCAATAAAAGAAAACTTTGATTATATTCTATTCCTGGATCAAGATACAATACCCCCAAAAGACTCAATAGAAAGGTTTCTAAAAGGAAACAAGCCTATTATCTGCGGAGTAGTTTTCAGTAGAGCTAAAAGTTTAAATGGAAAACCAGCCTACACACCAAATGTTTACAAGGTTATCCCCTCAGATAAAGAATTACCTGATATGATAGAACTTTCTCCAGAAGAAATAGCATCAAACAAGCTTTTAAGAGTAGTTTCTTGCGGTGGGGCTTGTATTTTCGCTTCAAGAAAGGTTTTTACAAAAATAAGATTTAGAGAAGACTTAAGGCAATTTGAAGATCGCTGGTTTTGTATAGATTTGTATAAAAACAATATTCCATTATACTGCGATACCTCAATAAGATGTAGACACCTTGTAACTAACAGAGATTATGTATGGAAAGACGGAGAATTAATAAAATCTAAATAAGAGTAGCCCAATCCCAATCCTTTCCGGAAAGCAAGTGCTTACATCTAACAGAAGTATCTAAAACCTGAGGTATTCCAAGTTTGAAAACATCATCTGAAAAATACCTGTCATCAGTATTAGGTTTGCCTTCTTCATACCTAAAAGGCATTTTCTCTAATACATTTTTATGAATTAATAAGCATCCAAGTCCAGTCATCCTGACAGAAACCCTTCTTGGAGGATTAATTTCGTTAATGCCAAATCTTCTTAATGCTTGCAATCCAGATTCTTTGGCTTTTTCTTCATCATTTAAAAGCTTATAAGCAACAGGCATTATTACACTTCCAGGTTTAATGTTAGGAAATTCAAATTTATTAGTAAATCCAAAGTAAAGACCAGAAATAACGTCATGATTTCCAGCCAATAGCCTTTGAATAACATTTGAAGGAGGAATCACATCCTGTTCCAAACTAAAAAAATAATCATAGTTATTATCCAAAACATATTGTCTCAAAACATTCCTCGAATCAACAATCCTTTTAAGGGTTGAGGAATGATAAGGAATTTTAATAACTTCAACACCATATTCTTTGATTTTATTGCTGTAACATTCATTCTTTGAATTGTCAACAATCAAAATGTCATAACATGGGTAATCTAAAGAAAAAAGAGCTTTCATATACTCATCAAGACAATAAGAATGAGAATCAGAAGTAGGGCATCCTACAAGTATCTTAGGATAATTTTTCTTGCTGTCATAATTAAAAGTCTGCCAAGAAAATCTTTTTTGAGGTAAATTCTCAAGCTTGGTGTAAGGTAATTTATAGGTTTCAATAAACTTTTTCCTATTATCTTGAAATTCTTTGCCAACATTACCCCCAGAAAAATGCTTTAATAATATGTCATAAGTAACAAGATTCTTATAATTTTGAGAAACCCTCAAACTAAAATCAATATCATAAAAATGAAATCCTTTGAATAAAACATCATTAAACCTAAATTTTTCAGCAATTTCTTTTCTGCAGGATAAAAATAAGCCATCTAATACCACAACCTCAAAATCTTTGCTTATTGTTCCATATTTATCCAACTGTTCTTTATCATTAAAAGAGTGAATAACTCTTCCTTTAACAAAAGGTCTTTGCATAGAATGCCAAACTCCATCTTCAGGTAATATGGTAGTTCCAGCAATACCAACAACCCCTATTTTTTTATCTTCTAGTTTTTTTAAAATAAATTTTCCCCAGTCATTAGTCAAAAACCTGACATCTTCATGTATAAAACATAAAAAAGGAGCTTTTGCTTTTATAATCCCCACATTATAAGCAGAACAAATGCCATATTGGTTTTTCCTGTTATCTATGGCAACAAGCTCAAATTTACACCCTATAGTTTCTTGAATATTCTCAGAAAGTCCTTTAAGCAGTTCCAAATTTTTAGAGCAAACTATAATGCTGATCATTTGTTTTCTATCTTATCCCAGTGCCATCCCCTTTTTAAAATTAGATGTTTGCAAATGCATCCAGTATAAGCATAAACTTTATACCCATTTTCTCTAGCATCATTACATAGCCAATAGTCATCGTAATTAGAATTTCTTTCAACATATCTAAACTTGATCTTCTCTAGAAGCTCTCTGCTGAGCATAATACAACCCCCTCCTACTAAAAAGGCCTCAATAAGCCTCGCAGGTTTAAGTTCTTCCACTGTTAAATACCTTACTTTCTTAGGATGTTTAGGATGATTTACCCATACTATGGGGGTAAGAAGAGTAGCCTTCTCCTTATTAAGTCTCACAACGTTTTTTTGCGTTAAATTAAAACCTTCTTTATGGGGGTACCCAAAGTATACCCCTGCTATAAGGTCTTTTTTAAAACGCAATAAAGTCTCCAAAATATCTTTAGGGACTAAGGTATCCTGATCTAAGGTTAAGAGATAATCATATCCATCTCTAAGAGCTTTTTCACGCATAAGATTCTTACACTCAACTATTTTTTTCCTGATTTTTTCGTGAGAATAATGGGCCCTAATAGTTGGAATACTTGGATATTTTTCTTTCAAATAATCATAAAATCCTCCTTTAGGAGAATTTTCAACAAAAAAAATATCAAAATTAGGGTAACTAATCCCCCCTAAAGCCTTAACAAAATCTTCAATAGCATAAGCATGCATATCAGATACAGGTACACCAATAAGGATCTTAGGTAACATCGTATAATTATTTTACATCTTTCAAAATTAAGGAAATTTTACTGACAAACTTTCTGGTATTTTCAAAAAGTTCGCTTAGCCTTCTTTCTGTATATGTTTTGATAGCAGCATATCTTGCAACACGGCTTTCCTTTTTCGCATCTTCAAAATACTTCACATACTCATCTTCAAATATTTTATAAGATTGATTTAAGAGTTCTAGGTCTTCTTTTTCTATTTGACTGGGTACACAGAGATAACCTAAGGCAATTTGCGCCGCATCATGATCATGGACCTCATAGCCTTTTGTCAGAATCAGGGCCTTTGCGCAATATAACATAGAATAATAGAAAATGGTAATAGCCCAATAGTTCCAATACATTCTTTCTGGTTCACATTCTTTTGGATTAATATCTTTGATATGCTTGGCAATAATAAGGCTGTTTTCGCCTTTCTTTAAAAAGAGTTTAATTTTAAATAATTGCTTCGATTCTGTGATTCTTCCTTTTCTCGTATATTCATCAAAATTTTTTTTATAGCTATCCATGCAATACCAACTCCCAAAATTTTTCAGCATTGTTTATTATAATATGGTCTTTTAATGCCTGTTTTCCGATATTTTCATCCTTTTCTCTGAGCATGGCTATAAATTCTGAATTTTTTATGAATATTGGGTTAATTTTTTTCTTAAATAATAATTCGTATTTTGAGAAGGAAACAGATTTTTCTCCCTTTTGATTTATTATTAAAAAATCAATGTCTGAGGACTCTCTTTGACTGCCTTTTGCATAACTTCCAAAGAGAAGAACAATATATTTTGTTTGGAGTTCTATAGCAATTTTGCTGATTATTGGATTATTCTTCAAAAATTCCTTTTTCTCTTCTTCTGAGCTTATAGTGAGATAAGATTTTATTGAAGCATTCTGTTGATTTAAGGCAATAACCTTTGATTTACCAACTAATTTCATGTGCAAAAGGTCTTTCATGCCTTGTATTGTTCTATGAAACGTAGCATAAGGTATTCTTGTAGATTTGCTTAATTCATGCATAGTAAGCGCTTCATCTTTATGCTTTCCAAGATAATTAATAATCATAAGTTTATTATCCATTTTTAGATAATATTATCCATTATTGATATATAAGTCTTTCTATTTGTAATTTTTCCAATCTATAACAATACTCTAAAATCAGATAATTTCCTGCTCAACATCTTATTTCCAGAGCATTTTGATTTTTTAAATAGGTCCAATTTAAGATTAATTCGCCGCGACCCGGATTTGAACCGGGATATCCAAAGGAAACTGGCTTACCCGATATTATCTCAAGGCTTACACTTCTAATTCTCTCAAATTAGAATCAGCGCAATACCGGATTATGCGATCGCGGCAATTCATAAAAAATATCTTACCAGAACTTTAAATACCTTTTCTATTTAAAGAACACCAAATAAACCAAAAATAAGCCTTTCAGACGATTTAATAAGGTTCTCGTAAGTACCTCCTTCTACAATAACACAGTTTCCTTGAGAGTACACTTTATTCTCCTCCCCTAACTTAAGCAAAATAACAGAAATCCTACCTTTTGCATCTTCACAGGTTTTCACAGGATAATCAATATCTGTCTTTTCAGTAAAAGCGCCTTGAGTAGGAATCTTAAAAACACCAAATTCTGCAGTTCCAATAACTCCGGCAAGCTCAATTGCCCCTAAACCAGCTTGAGCCTTCAGTTTAGGATCAAAAGTAATAAACACACCATTAGATTCTAGTATCTTTTTCTGGATTCCCTCTTCAAAAGAAACAATCTTTACATCTTTCGGCAGATTTCTTAATGGAATCTGATAAAGGTGTTCAACCCCTACCTTTTCAGTATACACCTGTAGATCATACAATGTTAAGTCTCCTACATCATTCTCTATGAATGTAAACTCATCTCCAGAAGGAGATTCATAAATATGCTTCCCTGTAAAAAATCCTTTCCCATATGTAAGAGAAACAAAAACAATAAATCCCACAAGTATTACTAAAAGCATAATAACAACTATACCGGCTCTTTTGTTTTGTTTTTCATCCATTACAAACCCACCAATTTTAAGTCCACTTTATCCGTAATCTTTGTTATTTCTTCA
Source organism: Candidatus Woesearchaeota archaeon (assembly GCA_964361505.1). Classification (GTDB taxonomy): domain Archaea; phylum Nanobdellota; class Nanobdellia; order SCGC-AAA011-G17; family GW2011-AR20; genus JACQNJ01. The sequence goes on from CAYIAV010000009.1 coordinate 7,526, forward strand.
CCACTTCCCTCAATAACATAACAATTATCTTGGATATAAGCTTTGCTTTGATTTGCTTGCTTAAAATAAAATGAATAATCTTGGCAGCTCTTGATGGGCAAGTCTTCTGGGCATCCTTCTTCCTGGGTGCAGGCAACGTAGACTATCTTATTGTTTGCTTGTAAAAAATACCCAAGCTTTTGCATATTATAATCTATAACTTGATCTTTATAAGATTGTTCAAAAAGAATGTAAAATTTCTGTGAATTAAACAAGTCTAAAGAAGGAACATCAACTGTTTCTAGTTCTTGAGGTGAATAATCAAAAACAAATTGCACACCGTTGATTGTTGTAAAAAATCTTCCATCTTGGCTAGGTAAAAATTGTTGTCCTTTATACTCTAAACTATTTTCAGGCTTATCCTGAGAAAAGCTCCCTAATATGAATCCTGCAGCGCTTGAAACCATTAAAAAAATTATAAATAAAGCCATCAATTGAGATCTTTTCATAACAAATTTGCAAAGAGAGTCTAAATAAAAAGGTTTCTAAAAATAAAAAAAGAAGAAAAAAAGGCTAAAAAGCCTTAAGCACTTGTTGAAGCTACTACACTAGGGTTTGATGTTGTACCCTTAACAGTTACTTCAGCACCCTTCAAGTTTGCTTTATTTGCTGCATAATCTCTCAATACTCTTGAAGCTCTAATAGTATCTGCTGATTCATAGCCTGCAACAATCATAGCCACTTTTTCACCATTATCTTTCAAGCTAATAATTGCTTCTCCTGAATTGATACCAGAAGCTGCTCCATATGCAGGGTATGTTAATCCTAAAAATTCTGCACTAAGCTTGTTAACGGCAGGTCCTCCAACCAAAATAAGGTTATCTCCAGTTTTACTAGTCACTTCAGTATCCACCACTGGTGAAGGTGCTTTATCAACAGCAGCCATAACCACACTACTTCCAGCTGTTCCACCTGTAACTGTAGCAGACGTTCCTTTAATAACTACATTGGCTTGCATATAGTCAGTAGGTACCTCTAAGTCAACTTTGTCTCCAGATCCCTTACTCTTTGGATTTTTAATAATAATACCAAATCTGGATCTATGGTCTTCATCCTTTGTACCAATGCCTGTAGTTTCCCACTGTAATTCAGTAGACTCTTCAGAAGAGATAGAATGTCCTAAAGAGTTTACAATGTGCCCATTTGTAACATTCCAACGTGTAATTATTGTATCCGAAGCAGCCGGTGTCAAATCTGTATCTGCAGGTTCTAGACTTAAGTATAAACTTGAACCCGTAGCATTTACAATACCCTCTGTGGTAAGGTTAAATACTATTGCAGTACCAGTAGTCCCTCTAACTTTGCTATTATCAATATAAGCAAAGTTACTTCTATTGCTTTCACCAGTACGACCTGCTAAAACAGTTACTCCATTAGTGTTTTCATAATAAATACCCATTGTAGTGTCATTGTGAGGATTCAACCAAATTTTATCTGTTTTAATATCACTACTTAGAGTACCATTAGGTCCAAACCCTGCAGCATCTACATCTATTGCTAATGTATCATCCACATTAGAACTTATAAGTAATGCTTTACTTCCCGAGGCTATAGTAACCCCAGCTTCTGAAGCTTCTGAATCAAACCCTGAATCAACCTGCAATGTAATCTTAAGGTCCTCTTCATCATTTGTTGTCAAACTATCAAAGCAAATACTCAAGTAGTCATTAGGGAAAGCTATACATTCACCTGCTTTCGGCGGGTTATCCTTATAGTCATTCAAGGCAAAATCATTTTGCAATGCCAAAACAGGCCCAGCTGTAGCTGCAGTACCCCAACTTATACCATTTGCAGCTGTACTTGTATAAGTGGTTGTACCAATATTGTTCATATTCTTTACAACCCATTTCCAGCAGTCAGGATCCTTTGGATCGTCATTTGAGCAAGTATCGTCTCCCCCAAAATACTTTCCTCCATCCTGAACTGTATCAACAGCATCTGTACCAATAATCAAATTTGCAGAACTTGATGCCTGATTGTTTGAGTCATAGAATTGATCTGAATTTTTAATTTCAATTCCATTAACAGTTGCAGTCTGTCCATCTGATAAAATCTTGGAAACACCATCAACTTCAACAGCAACATCTCCACCAGATCCTACCTTAGATAATGTTATAGTCTTACCATCCACTTCTACAACTTCTCCAGAACTCAAAACATATTCAGTTCCAACACTAGCCGTAATCTTTGTAGCAGAATCTACACTTGTAATCTTTAAAGTTTTGCCCAAAAATTTAATTTCTAATGGATCTGCATTTGTTGTCTTGTTTACCTGGATGCTCTCATCAAACCTATGTAAATAAACAAGTGCATTCTTTTCAACTTCCATTCTTACATCAGATGTATAATCATCATCTGAACTTGACAAACTTGTCTGGATACTTGTGTTCTTATTAAGATTTAAAAGTAACTCTTCACTCACATCATAGCTTGTACTTTGAAAGGTTACTTCTCCATCAAACAAACTCTCAATATCATCATCTGTCAAAACAGAATCAAACTGGTTTGAAGCAGCAAGATTTGCAGTTAAAGGAACATCTTCACTCTGTCCACCTACAACTGTAACAGTACTTCCTGCTGTTCCAGATGATGCAACTGGCACAGATGATAATCCAGAAGCAATATCTAAAGCACCAGAAGTGTCTTTAGCAGCTCCTTCTCCAGTAGCTCCAGATCCTAAGACTAGTAAATAGTCAAATTTTTTACCAGCAACATTAACGAATGGTGCAGGATAATCTTTTAGGTCAGCTGCCATAGCTCCTGTCAAGGAAGCACCTAGCATTGCTACGCCCACAGAAATAGCACTTAATTTTTTAATTACTCCTTTTAGTTTTTGCATATAACACACCTCCATATGTGTTTCCCTTGAGCGGGATATACATAAATATTTTGTTTAGAAAGTAAAGGCTCACTTTATTTATAAACTTTTCTTTACTGAAGGCTATACATAAAGCCCCATTACTAAAAATTTGAGCTCTACAAGCTTTGTAAAGGCAAAAAAACAAGTAAAAATTCTTCATTTTTCGATTCATTCTCCAGTGGTTATTTTTCACATAAAATCAAAAATACCTTGCTACTATCGCTTAAAGGCTGGGAAGCAGAGCTAAAAGTATTCAAACAGCTGTCATTTCCAATTTGGATTATACTCTTTCCATCTACTCTAAATTCATATATAAGATTAGGTTCAAGAGTTGTTTTAATCATTTCACCTATCTTACTTTCAAGTTGATCACAGTTGTCCAAACACCTTGGATTATCAAACTCACAGTTCAAAATTTCTTCTTTAATTGCTACACCAGGGCATAAACTTGCTTGTAATAAGACATTTCTCAAAGCATCAGCTTTCAATCTTAGAATGTTATCCTCTTTTTGATTATCATCTTTTAAAAGAAAGGGCAAAGAAAAAACCAACAAAACAGCTAACAAAAGCACAATCAATACTAATCCTAATGATTCTAATTGTCCCTTACCCATATGTAGTAATCACCAAATTTCCAATTTTTGTTTCCTGAGTCAAAGGAAAATACAATGAAACAGGTATTGAAATAATTTTTTTATCTTGAGAAGCCTTCACTTTGCTATATATCCCATATGTATCGCAGTTAGGATAAGTCTCTTTACTACAGTTTAAATCATTAACTTTAGGATAAGTCTGCTTTACTTCTATAGTTCTAAACCCTAAGTTCTCTAACTCAAGATTCAATAGTTTAAGTGTATCAACCATTTCTTTTTCATCACTTAACTCAGAATATTGCAAATAAGGAGACATTGGAAGCTGGGATAATAAAGACACACTTTTACTTTCTTCCAAATCATTTTGAATATCTTGAATTGAATTAATATTATACCTGTAAATACCGAATAATACAATGCCAAATATTACAGTGAATATTAAAATCACAATAACAGACTCATGGAATTGGCCTTTTCTCAATTAAAACACCACCGGGCAATTTTTATTTAATAAGGCTTTATTCTGATTTTCCAAAACAGAACTTATCTCATTGCCTTGAGCATTTTCAAACCTTTGTAAACTTGTTAAGATAGGCTGATAATTGCAGTCTAAAGGCAAAAATCCTATTTTATTTTTATAAACTTCTATAACTTTCTTTTTTTCTTCATCAGTCTTTTCAAATAGGCATTTGTCTTTTGAGATAATAGCTCCATAAAGCATAGCTTCGTTATAATAATCTATATTTTTGCCATCTTTATAGAAAACCTTTCCAGAATCAACTATAATATCCGCATTATCATTATCCCTAAAATAAATTTTTATCTTATTTTTGGGATTGTCAGTTATCTCAACATTATCTGGAAAATAAGATTTAAAATTCTTGGCAATATCTTTTACCTCTTTTTCATTATTTCTATCATAAACAAAGGAATATGTATCCTCTTTCCTGATAATATAGAAAAAATTAGCTATCTTGAAAGGCATCTTATAGGGATTAAACCCAATCAAAACATTTCCTTGCAAAATTTTAGGGGAAAATATTAAATTATCAGTTTTTTTAATTTTCCCATTAACACTTAAAGTATCGCATTGAACATTTAAAGGAATGGGCATGTTGAGGGAGCTTGAAGTTTTAAATTGTGATCCTTGCAAGCTTGAAAAAGTTTCATCTAATTGGTTTAAAACCTTTACAGCAGTCTTTTCCTCTTGCAATTCTTTAAATTTTAAGCCAAAGCTAACAAGAAAGATAAAAATAGCAATTCCCGCAACAGCAACAAAGATCCAATAAAACTGAATTTCTGCTTTTTTATGCATCTTTCAACAAAACAACAGTCTCTCCTTCACTAATATCATTTTCCAAAACAAAGCTTATGCTGTTTTTATTTTCTAAAGAAAGCAGGTTAGTTCTCAAATGCTCAACAGTAAAACTTTCATAAGAATTATCAGAAGGAATAACCTTAACTTTTCCATTTATTGTTTCAAAAGAAATTCTTTTTACTCTTTTAGGCAATGCTAATGGTTTATTAGAGCTTTTGCTTGAATAAGTAACTACAGTTCCTTTATTTTTACTATAAACATTCTCAGCAGCCTTAACAAAATCAGATTTAAACTCTAAATAAGTAGCCTTGTCATTTAATTCCCTGACATTATTAATCTGCTTTAATCCAAATAAAAAAACTAACCCAATAACAACTACAATAAATATGTAGATAAAAAGCTGATCAGAAACACCTCTTTTTTGCATAGGCATCCTAAATTTCTGTATCTTAAAAATCTTATTATTAGGTTAAATACAATAAAAAAGCTTATATATAAGATATTCTTACAGTAAGATAGTAAGATTAACAGGAGTTAAAATGATGGAAACTATAAAAATGAGTTCAAAAGGGCAGATTGTGATCCCTCAAAATATAAGAAACGATCTTAATGCTAAAGAAGGAACTATTTTTGCTGTGATTAGAAGTAGTGATACCGTTATTTTGAAGAAGGTGGTAATGCCTTCTAAGGAGGATTTGATTAGAGATTTAAAGAAGATGGCAAAAGAAGGAAAGAAGCATTTACAGGCAAAAGGGTTTACCGAGGCAGATCTAAGATCGAAATAAAAGTAACATTTGATACGAATGTACTTCTATCTTCAACTTTATGGGACGGAAGCGTCGCACAAAAACTATTGTTAAAGCTTGTAATGAAAAATGTTGCTATTTATTCTTCTGAAGAAATTCTTAAAGAATATCAAAAAATTTTGACAAGAGACTTTGATTTTTCTGAAGAAAAAGTCCTTGCTATGACAGAAAAAGTTCTTTCTTTTGTTATGTTAGTAATTCCCAAAACAAAAGTGGATGTTGTAAGAGAAGATCCATCTGACAATAAGATAATTGAATGCGCAATAGAATCAAATTCAGCATATATAATCACATATAACAAGCATTTACTTAACATTAAGGAGTATAATAGCATAAAAATAGTTAAACCAGAAGAAGTAATTAGGTTATATTAAATTAGCGCAGATAATCAAAAAGGTTTAGTAAATCTAGATTATCACTGTATAACTAGGGCTCAACTTCCTAGTTCTTGTATCTTCACATTTAACATAATAAATCCCATCTTTTCCCAACTGCAGTTGATGCTGAACATTAGTGCTAGAAGTCATTTTTATACCATCTCCAAAAGTAAACTCTTTAACTTTGGTTGAAAATGCACAAACAGCAGGTTGATCTGTATGTACTATTAATGCCCCTCCATTTGTATAAACTCTTACAAGTTGCGGATAAGCTTTACTATTCACTTCTACTTTTACAGTTTTCTCTGCCTGTTTAAACCCATCATTACAGATAATGCTTACTTCATGCATCCCATCAGTTAAACTAATGTTTGTTTCATGCAAGGTCTCTGTTGATAAAATTGTTTTACCAAACCTAAATCCTGTACCATAAACGCAACTGGAATTACCATTTTGATAAACTCCTCCAGTTGTTTTAGCAGCAAAAGGTATATTATTAACATATACAGAAGTATTACTTGGACTTACTTCTTTAATAATCAAATCAGGAGTGTTTACATTGAAAGTTGAGCTTGTCGTAACTTGATTTCCAGCTTCATCAGTGCAAACTGCATTTAAATTATGATTTCCAACACTCAAAGTTACTTGTTCTGTACTTATAGTGGCTCCAGTAATTCCAAAGTCTTTCTCTTCTTGGTTATCAAGTTTATAGCTGCAATCTGCTTTATCTGTAGTGGTGATGCTTAATCTTTGTATAGGTGTTAAAATCTCTCCAGTAGGCAAAGTATGGGCAGTTATCTCTAAAGGCTTAGTTCCTTTAATAATGAATTCATAACCTGCATCCATTTTATTTCCAGCATTATCATTGCATCTGAAATAATATTTATTGTCCTTATCCGCTTCAATTCCTTTTAATTTAGTGCTGCATTTATATCCTCCTTTTGTCACATCTTCTATATTTTCACAATCAAATTTCTGGCTTTCTGGCATTTGGCTAATATCCATATCAGAATTTTTATTATACCTGCATTCTCTTATTCCACTCTTATCATTAACATACATAAAGAAATCAACTTCGCTTATACTGGCAGGGACCGCAGATCCGCTTTCTACTAATGTATCAACTATTCTAGGTTTAGCTATATCTGGTGCATCTCTTAACTTGAAATTTACAAAGTAATCTGCATTCATGGCATTTCCAGCTTCATCTTTGCATCTTAAATATCCAGTGCACAAGTTTCCATCTCTGCATCCTTCTATTGTTTGCAATGAAACATTCCTTATATCAAATAAAAGATAATGCTCTTTATCACGAAATCCTCCATCTAATTGTAATCCTACATCACTAAAATTCTTTCCCACTGTTGAAAATAATTTACACTGCGCAACTTCATCTAAACCAAACTTAACAGCCAAAGTTGAGAAAGCAGGAACCTCATTTGTTATTTTACATCCCTGAACAGAGCTTTCAACACTATAATCTGCTCTAGTATCTAAATCCTTAGCTACGCAATTTTGAATAACAGGAGCAGTCCTATCATCAGATTTTACTTCAATACATTTCTTTTCATCTTTTAGATATTGGCAATTTTGTGCAATTGACTTACAATAATATTCTGAACAAGGCATTAATTTATTGTTGCAAATTTCACAATTAGCAATTTCTGGTGCAGTATAATAATTACAAGTTCCTCCAGAAGCTGCAATTCCACCAGCTACAGCTCCTATAACAAAAGCTGCAACATAATCCCAGAATGCATTAACTTCCTCAGATTCCAACAAGAAATAGCCAAATGTTCCACCTATCATAATCCCGGGAAATCCAGCAAAGCTTCCAACACTACCGAAAGCTATTGCTCCGTACATCCCATTTCCAGTATAAGTATGTAAGGGAGTTACATAAAATAAGAGAGTAGAAACTAAAATAATTAAAAATACAGATAAACTCTTTTTTAATATTTTATTCATCTTAAACTTGTTTCTCAGCTATATAAAAAACATCTTTTCCTTGTGCATCTTTACCACTCATATAATAGGTATCTCCATCTTTATTTTGATAGACTTCCTTTCCATCACTCTCTCCTAACAAATAAAATGGTGCTTGAGTTATAGCTGAAGCAACCGCTTGTTTCGCTATAAAAGTACCAATTTTTTCTATACTAATTTTTGATCCAACTTCGACAGGAGCACTATACCCCCCCAAAGTAAAAATTTCTTTTACAGCAGTTACTGGACCAACTTGGTATAAACCATATGCAGCTAAAGCTGCAACCCCCCCTATAAATGCACCTTCAAGTACAGAGAGTCCTTCATCAAAGTTCCCGCAATCTCCTAAAGCAGTGCACTCCTTTCTATCGCAAGAATTTGTTCCTCCAGCCCCACAAACATTACAGATATTTTCAAATGAATATTTGCTGCTTGGAACTTTATCTACTGCAAATCCACCTATAAAGTCAAATCCAGGAGGATATTTTGGCCAGCATTCATCAACACCATCTCCACTAAACTTACAGTAACTCTTTTCAGCATTCCTTGATCCGCCTAGTTTATAACATTCCTTTGCATCACATTTATTTTCCCAACCTTTCCCGCATTGTCTGCAATTCTCCCATTTATTTTCAACTTTAGCAGCATTTTCAAAAGCAACATTTTTTCCTTCTATTTGAATATCCTTAGTTTGAGATTCACATATTGTATTTCTAAACACGCCAAGAGGGCTAACCTGTATCTTTCCTAACTGGCAAGAATAAATGTAATGTATTGTCCCAGGAGTATTTGGATTATTTTTAGTATTAGTCATACACCAAGATTCCCCATTGTATCTAGCATCTCTTCCTCCTAAATCTTCTAGAGTAGTAGTTATTCTTTCAGGAGCACTTGTCCCGTCATCAAATTTATATTGCACAAATCCATTAGAAACAAATGTATCCCCAACATTGCAGTTTACATCAATGCACGCATTCTCTCCATTATTATCTTGCCCGCAAATAGTTCCAGTTCTAAAATCACAATTTCCTATTTTTCCAGTTTTATCTCTTTCAGCATCATGAATAAACCCATCATAATTAACTCCAACTGCATTTTCTTTATTTCCTCTGGAATCAAACCAATATACATCTTCCTTCACACATTGTTTGCTAGATTCTTTTTTTACTCCAGGGCAAACACCAGCTAAATCAGGATGGCTGCATAACATTCCAGCTTTAAATTCCCCGCTTACATCAACACATTCCTTAGACGTTTTCCTTCCGCACGAAGGTGTAGTCACACAACATCCTTCTTGTAATGAATATTTCTCAGCACATTCATTTATTGATGTGACTTCAGTATCAAATGTTGTCTCAGTATCAAATTTGTCTCTTGCTCTTGTGCATTCTTCTTGAGTTACAGGATACTCACACTGCCCATTTATCACACAAGCTCCTTTCTGGCATTGAGGAACGGCAGAGCATTCAGTTTGACTGGTAGCAGCTCCCCCTTGATCAATGCATTGTGCAGCAGTAATCTTCTCAGAACAAGTTCCTTCTTTATTAATACAGCAAACAGGCTCGCAAACCCCTATTTGAGAACAGGCAAAGTCGCTTTTTTTAATACCTATTTTATTATCAGCATCAAAATTATCCAATTCACAATTTTCAGTTTTAGCATAAGAGCAATATTCCCCATTTTTATTTTTCAAGCAGCAGACATTAGTTGAAGTTTGAGCATTCACAGGAATAAAACTAAACAAAAACATTGCAATCAAAGTCAAGGATAAAATTTTTTTCATTTCTTCACTCCAAATACAAATCCATTTTTCTCATTCTCGCTAACAATTCTATAAACAAAGCCATTACTCCCTTCTGCTCTTGTGACAGTAACTTCACTATTTTGTAAGAAATAATTATTCATATCAAAATCGCCATTAATCTCAGAATTAACAACGTCATTTACAGACCTATAAATTTTTCCGAAATCATCTTCAACAATTAAAGAAAATTCATCTGCATTCAAGGAAACACTGCCTTTAGAAACAGTTAAAGAATATTTTAAGTTAACAATTATATTGCTATCCTTAATCTCAGTATTAACTTGAATATTTTCAGTATCTTTTCTAATTTCAAAATCAAAAGAGTCTAAACTGCAATTAATTATTTTATTTTTAACATTCAAAGAAATGGAGTTTTCAATTCCAGTTAAAGAATTCATTAAATTTGGAGAAATCAAGCTTTTATCAACTAAAGCATTAACATTATACCCGGAATATTCAACAGTAGAGCTTATTGAATTAAAATACCCTGAATTTTTCTTTAAATTTTTTAAATCATCAGTAACAGATTTTTCCATGCAAGAAACAACATAAGCTTTCAAAGGCTCTAGCTGGGAAGCATCTAAAACACTAGGTCTGGTAAAGTTTTGAATAGTATCTCCGTAAAAATAAACAGCAGCAAAAATAACAGCTACAATTATAATCCCTAAAAGTATAAAAACAGTTATCTGTGACCTCTTTTGCATGATATGAATTTAATAACTTTATATTTAAATATTACTAAAACAAGAAGAGCTTCTAAATTGTACAAATAGACTATAGGTAATACAAAATA
>CAYIAV010000010.1:0-16858 GCA_964361505.1 Candidatus Woesearchaeota archaeon
CTAAAACAAGAAGAGCTTCTAAATTGTACAAATAGACTATAGGTAATACAAAATAAGTTAAAGAGTACATAAATGTTTAAATAAAATTAGAAGTTCTACAAAAAATAATCTAAGGAGAATTTCATGAAACAATATCACGACCTTTTAAGAGAGATCTTAGTTAATGGCGAGGTTCAATATGAACCAAGGACCCAAGAACGTATTTTAGGAATTCCTGGTGCACAGTATGATTTTGATGTGGGGGAAGGTTTTCCGTTGGTAACAACAAGACAAATATTCCCTAGACTTGCCTTTGAAGAATTATTTTGGAAATTAAGAGGTGAAAGAAATGTCAAGTCTTTATCAGATAGGAATGTTAATTATTGGAACGCTAACGCTTTCCAGGTACATTTACGCAGAAGTGGTCTCGATTCAGTGTTCAAAAAGCATTCAAGAGAGTGGGAAGCTGAATTTGAAAAATATAATGAAAGATTGACCAAAGATCCTGAATTTGCTGAAGAAGCAGGAGATTTAGGTCCTATTTATGGTTTCCAGTGGAGACATTGGCCTAGGAGTGAAGGGGGAGAAGTTGATCAATTAGAAAATTTGCTTAATGGGCTTAGAGAAAGACCTGGTTCGAGGTACCATATCTTAAATTCTTGGAATCCTGGAGATTTACCAGACATGGCAATTGGTCCTTGTCCTTTCTGGCATCAATTTACTGTACATGGGGATAAACTTGATTTGCATATGGTGCAAAGATCTTGTGATGTGCTTTTAGGAGTTCCTTATAATGATGCTCAGGATTCAGCTCTCTTACATATGATTGCTCAAGAGGCAGAACTAGAACCAAGAAGATTTATTCATACTTTCATTAATGTGCATGCATATTTAGGAGTTCCACCTAGAGCAGATTTTTGGATGGACTCGGAAAATGTTGGAAAGTTTCAAGATATGGTAGACAGAGTTGTTAAAAGAGAAGATTATCTAAGTGTAAGGGAATGGTATTTAGAAAATGCCCCACAAGAAGATGAATTAAACGAAGGAAAGGATCATATTCCTACTATCTTAACTCAACTTTCTAAAGAACCAAAAAAGCTTCCAACAATAGCCATTGTCGATATTCCTTTATTTGAAGCTATCCAATTATCTGCAAAAGAAGTCCTTACTGTAAAAGATTACAATTATCATAAATGGGATTCTAAAGCTAGGATGGCTGTGTAATATGCGAAGAGGTTTATTCATTGTTCTTGAAGGCGGAGATTATACAGGCAAAGGTGTTCAGTCTATTAAGTTAGCAGAGCATATTACTAATTTGTCTGAAGGCAATGATGTGCTTATTACACATGAGCCTACCTGGAGAGCCAGAGAAATAAAAAGAAAGCTTATGGAAGATAAGGATGCTTATTCTGATGCTGAAAAGATGGCAGAACTATATGTAGAAGATAGAAGAATCCATACAGGAATTTTGATTAAGCCTAATTTAAATGAGGGTGTTATTGTTATTGGCAACAGATATTCATTATCCACATGCATATATCAATCACTGCAAGGAGTTGCTTTATCAAAATTAATAGAAATGCACAAAGTACCAGAAATATTAGTACCCGACTTAACAATTTTGTTAGATATTTCTCCAGGAACAGCAGATGAAAGAGCAAGAAAGAGGGGGCAAGCACCAGAAAAGAAATTTGAGGCGAACAGAGGATTTAGGAATCAGGTTTATCAAAAATATCTGGAAATCGCTTTATCAACAGATTATACAGAGAATTTAGGATCTGTCGATGTTGTTGATGGCAATAGCGAAATAGAGCAAGTGGCAGAAAAAGTTCAGAGGGTTTTTGCTACCTCGTATAGTAACTTGTTAAAAGAATAAAATAACCCATTTAGGTTTCTTTATCAGAAATAAAACAGATTACTAATCATTCTGCACTCTAGGAGCAAGAATAAACTGTAAATTCATTTTGTCTCTTATTTTGTATTCTATTTTCAAAGGATAATCATTTCCAAGAGATAAGAAAGCAGTATCAGTTAACTTAGCCCCTTTCATAATTTTTTTCAAATACTCTAAAGAATATTTCGAAGAAATCTTGTCCCCGCTTAAATTAATATTGACATCATCTCCTTTAGGCAAATCAATCTTGGCATTGCTTAAATTTCCTGAAGCCTGCACAGAAAATTGAGAGCTTTCCAAGCCAAACAAAACAGCATCAGAAACAACGCCCATGTCTTCAATTGCCTCCTCAAGCAAGTCAGTGGAAATTTCAACATGGCCTAAAAATTTCAAATTAGGTTCTTTCTGTTTTTGATCCTCTAAATTCAGCAGAGAAAGATTAAACGTTCTTTTAGAATCCCCAGTAAGTTCTATTTTCAGTTTATTTTTGTTCAATTCCAAAGTCAAAACATCTGAAGGCTTAGCTCTTTTCAATATTTGTCTAAGATTGTCTAAGCTAACAGAAATATCAATGGGATTTTCCAGAGAATATTCCACAAAAGCGGAACTTAAAAGATTAAATTTAACCATAGCAACATTGGCAGGGTCCATAGCAACAAGCTCAACTTGGTTTTCATTAATCTTAAAAGTAACTTCATTAACCAGCTCAGAAATGATATTAACAGGATCTTTCAGAAATCTGGATTCAGCCAAGGTAAGTTTCATAAACTTAAAGTAAAATCAATACTTAAATGGTTTTTGGTAGTGGTTTATAGTTATTGCAGTAAGGATTTTACCTTAATATATCTATCAGCATCTACATCTGACAAATCCTGGATAAAATGCCCCTGCACCTCAAATCCCTCTTCATAGGGGATTAAAACGCCAAAAATCCGAACAAAATTATTTACATCTAAAGTTGTTTCAACCTCAGTAGCAATAGTTCCAGTAGTGTCATCAATAATAATTTTTCCATCACTTTTAGAAACAATAACTCCAGAAAGAGCCACTTTAATGTCATCCTTGCTTAGATTCTTGATGAATTTCTCTTTATAACTGGGAATTAAAGGATTCAATCGTATTGCCTCCATTGATGCCTGCATTTAGCACATCTAAAAAATCTAGTTTCAGCCTCATCAGAGCTTCTTGTCTGAGCAGTCCAGTAATAAGCCTTTAAATGCTCACATTTAGGGCATTCCATCTCTGTCAAAGGCAAAGTTTCAATAGTCTTGTCAACAATCTCTAACCTGCTGCTATTCTCAATTTTTTCTTTTACACTAATATTTTTCTTTTGTCTTAACTTATAACCACAAGAGCAGACTATTTTTTTTGGATCTTCTTTGTTAGGTATAAGAAGACTTTTACACTTAGGACAAAACAACACTTTTAATTCCTCCTGCAATTTCTGAGGCCCAAACCTTAATCCACCCTAAATAAGGAACTCTAAATAAAGCTTTCCCTATAATCCTTGCATTAGTTATACTGGTTTCTCCTAGACTTTCAGAAGAATCGCTATTTGCATCTCCTTTAGTTTGATAAACATCCCCCTTTTTTGCAACAACTCTATGGATTATGGGATTATTTGAGTTTGCAGTAAAAACAATAATGTCTCCGATTTCAAAGCTTTCTTTTCCTTTCAAAAAGATAATATCCCCCTTGCTGAATCCATTTTTCATATCAAAAGTCTGAAAAACTTCTTTACTAATGCCCTTTTTTTCATACCAACTTCCCTGCCTTTCCCACCAATCATCAAAATAACCATTATGATTCATGCTTTCAGAAACAACAGCCACCACTGGATGACTTGTCTCCAAAACAAATCCTAATCCTGGGAATATTAGAAATTTAACAATAAGAAATGCTAGAATGACATTAACAACCCATGATGCAAAAGAATCCTCTTTCCATATAAAATTCCAGATTTTTTTTAATTTCATTTGATTTTTGAATTTGAAATCCATTTAATAAAAAGGTTTCTAATCTTCTTATACATTACTAAAAAGTAGTAAAAATAGAAAGATTTATAAAGAATAAAAATCTCAAAGTTTATAGATTAAAATGAGATCAAAATTTTTAACAAAAGGATTAACTGCATTAACTGCAGCAGCAACAATAGGTTTAGCTAGTAGAGCATCAGCAGATGAGCCGGCAGTTTATTCTGGAATTGATACTACTTATGTAAATGCAGATTCTCTTAGAATACAAAGAAATATTAGAACAGGTGAAAGTTCTGTAGAACTACCTAAGTATACATCTTTGCCTCAAGAACAAACTAAAGGCAGGCAAGGAATTAGTAGGTACTTACCTAAACAATTATGTTTTCTAGTTGGAGTAGAAGCATATAATAATCAATTTCCAGAAAATGATATGGCAGTAGTAGGTCTTGAAGTTAGATTAACAGATTCTTCCCCTATGCTCCCAGGAACATTATGGTTAATAACAAGCGCAAAGAGAGGAGAAGGTAGATCTGAAGAGAATTACTATGAGTCTGGTAGCGTACATAGGATAGGTGGAGAGGTTAGGTCAAACACACCAATCAAGATGATAGCAGGATCTGGTTTAGATATAACAACTTCAAGCGATAAAAGATATGATAGAGGTAAGGGACTTTACTATAATGCAGGTTTTGGGTTTGGTCCACTCCCTTATGAGCAATGGGAAGATATATCGAATAGTGTATTGCCTCGAGGTTTAAAAATGATGTTTGGTGAATCTTCTACCAAAGGGAAAGATGTTTCTTTTAAGTTAATGTGGTTACTTACTGATTAAAAGATAAAAAAGCCTTATTTATCAAGTCAATTCTCCAATTCTTAGCTTTCAAGCTTTCAAATATCTGGTTTTTACTCACTCCTTGAGACAAGCATTTTCTGATATAATCTTGTAAATTATCAACATTGATTTCATCAGTTGCTTTTTCAATTTGTTGAGCAGTATAACCCTGTTCAAGAAGAAGATCATTAACTTCCTGTCCAGATTTGTATTCTTTTAACATCCTCAGAATCGTGTATTTCAGTTGTACTAAATTAGCCATAGCCTTTTCAGGTTCAACAGGGGGAGTATTTGGATTAGGCATTTGCAATGGTCTCTCAAGGTTTACAGGTTGGGATTTCTCAAGAGATTTAGGTAGCTGTTGCTCCCCTAAAATAGAACCAGTATCTTTTTGATCTTTAAACAAACTTTCAATCTCACTTTCAGTAAGCTTATTTTCAGAAAGCTTCGCTTCTAGCTTAGAGCCTGGAAGCTGAATATCTTTATCTGCTTTAGGAACTGCAGGCGCAGCAGCAACAGCACTTTTTTTATGTTTCATCTTTACAATAAAAACAACTATGAATCCAATGAGAAGAATGCTTACAGTCCCAAGAATAATCAGCCCAACAGGAGAAGATAAATCCTGCCCAGCAACAACCAATGCACCAGTAACTTCTCCTTTATTTTGAGAAGGTTCCTGCCCAATCAAGAAAAAAACAAGAAACAATACAGAAAAACCTGTTAATACATAAAAAGAAACTGGTACCTCTTTGTTTTCTTCTGACATCAAATTTTGTAGAGAAAAGGGATTTATATAATTTTTGATTTAAATTGCAGAACTAAATGATTTCTTAAGCTCTTCAATCTGTTTCTTCAAAGAATCAGCAGCATTCAAAAGTGCCTTTTTAGGGTCAGACTTCTTAGTTTCAACAAGCATTATAGGATCACTTACTAAAGGATGATCAATTGTATAAGCCGCAACATCAACATCATTGTCATTCCAAAGCTCTCTTCTTAGTATGTTACAGAGAGTATGGTCTTCTCCAATAATCTTAAGCTCAATTTTATTTTTTTCATTCTTAAGAAACTCTATTTTCATAGAAGATACCAAAAAAATAGGACTTTTAAATCTATTGTTTTTCAATTATCCAGCATCCTATTTCTACATATACCTTCTTTTTAGTATGAAAAGCATAACTTTTTTTCAAGGGAAGTTTAAACCGAAGAATGTTTTTAACTCTAAACCCGTTATCTTCAGCTATTTTTTTAACAAATTTAGCAGTAGTAATCTTATGTAGAGAATAAATCTTGTCGCTAATCTCAAAAGATTTTAACAAAAATTCTCTGTCAGCATGTGTATCCCTTGTTCCATAAGGTGGGTTTTGTATTACAGTATCAACTTTTTTATCAAAATGCCTGATATCAGAACAAATAAATTTGCATACTTTGCTTTTTATATTTTCTTTTGCAATATTAAGGGCGTCTTTATCCTTTTCAACAGCATACACCTTCTTAGCGTTCAATAAAACACATCCCAAACTAAAAACGCCAGTTCCTGTGCCAAGATCTGCAATTACTTTTCCTTTAATGTCTCCATCTAAATAGGCTTGCCAAAGAATATCTGCTGCAATTTCAGAATCAGTAGCATATTGCTCAAGATTAATTTTCGGTTGAATAAAAGAAGAAATTCGGGAAAGTTCAATAGCTAATTTAGATTTACTTGTCATGTTTAAATTTTACTATGTCGCCTATAGTTAAAGAAGCATTAGAGATATTTTTCTTAGAAATATTTCCACCAATGTAATCTTTAGAAATAAGAGTAATTCCTAAAACTTTTTCAATTTTTTTGGCTAATTTAATCGTTGGTTTTAGTTTGCCTGTCTCTATATGATGAAGTGAAGACTCTCTCTCTGCTAAAAGCTTAGCTAATTCTCCATGAGTTAATCCTCTATTCTCTCTTGCATTCTTAATCTTCAAAAAATAATCTCTTTCTACAATCTCTATTTCTTCAACTCTATTAACAATAAATTTCTTAGATTGTAAGCTCTTAGGGCTTTCAACAGTCTTGCCAAATCTACTACAGTCCTCACAAACAGAAACAGAAGTCCCTTCTATTAAAGATTTAAATAAAGATTCTCTCAAAGCTCCACAAATGTGACAGGCAGGCATGTTAAATGATTAAGTCTACTATATCTTCTTCACTTATATAACCTTCTACTTTCTTTTCATAATTTAAAATAATAGTGGGAACAATAGTAACGTTGTAATATGCTTTCAAAGAGTTCAAGGCAGGCTCTTCAAATTCACTATCAACAGAAAATACAATAGTGTTATTAAAATTACTGACAAGCGAATCTAAAGCATAACCTTGATTTAAAGATTCCTGATTATTTTCAGTATTATAAAAAAATAATATGACATTAGAATCTTTGCTTGCACAGGAATCAGCAATTTCCTTTCTAAGAGTATAAGCTTTCATCTCTAACAAAAAGTATTTCCTTTTTAATTGATTATATACATCCCCCTCGCTAAGGCTTCTAGTATCATATCTTGTAATTGTTCTCCCGATTTCACCAAGATTTTCTCCAAGTTTTTGCATTCTTTTATCCAATAATGGGCAGTCTTGAACAGCAAAGATACTAAAAAATTCCTTTTCAGTAACAAAGCTGTCAGTATCAAGCTGGGTATCCAAAATCATATTATCTCCATTAGTCAGTCTTGTAGAATCAAACAATCTCCCGACATAAAATCCAAGCAAAAAGATAAAAAAAGCTATAAGAAACGCAGTAACTAACATGTCTTTCCTAAAAACCCTTACCATTTCTTCTTAGCTCTGAAAATCTCCAATGAAGCAGCATGAATCCACTGCATACTCCTAAAAAGAGGATAAACAAGAAGATATAAAAGTGACGGTATGTAAAATCTCCATTTCTCCCCCACATATCTATGGGCTTCAATATACAAATAGACCGCAGAGCACAAAACAACAATAGAGGGAAACAAAAGCCTCCAATTAAGTTCCAATAAGAACTGATTAAAAGAGGGCAAGGTAAAGTAGTCAAAAAAGTTATAACCCATGATATAGACCATATACAAAATATTAATCAATTCTCCGATGATGTGATATCCAAATAAGGCAATAGAAACAAATAAGGACAGCAAAACAAAAATCTCTAAGGGAATTTGAAATAATCCTAATAATCCAAACTGCTTGTTAAACGCCATTTTTTTATACTTTAATGTATTGTATATGAATCCGCGAAACCACCTAACTCTTTGAAACCACATATTTTTGATTTTGTCAGGAACCCTTGTGTAAAAGTTTCCCTTTTCGCACATAATTAGTCTATATCCATTAAACCTCATCCTCATTGCTATTTCAAAATCCTCAGTCAGATTTCCTTCATCAAATCCGCTTATCTTTTTGATTGCTTCAGTTCTAAAAAGACTCAGTGCATTTGTAGTATGAAGCGTATCAGCAGATCCTGTTAATTTTCTCATAAAAGCAGTCATGACGTATTCTAGCCTCTGCATTTTCTCAACCCAATTACCCTGATTTTTTATCAAGGTTATAGCAACAACAGCTCCAACATTTTCATTGCCTTCTTCATAAAATCTCTCAATAAGGTTTTTTAGCAAATCCTTAGATGCATAAGAATCAGCATCATAAACCCAAAAAAACTCACCATGCGCATGTTTTAGTGCAGTATTCATAGCACCAGCTTTCCCTTTGTTCTTAGCATGTCTTAAAAGTTTGATATTCTTGTGTTTAGCAATAAACTTTCGAGCAACTGGAACAGTATTGTCGCTGCTTTTATCATCTACAACAATAATCTCTAACTTATCCTTAGGATAGTCTAACATAAGAATGCACTCTAGTGTAGACACAATGCTTTTCTCTTCATTCCATGCAGGAATTGCAACAGTAACTAAAGGATAATTTTTTAATACAGCATGCTTCTTTCCATGCATTTTCAGTACAGAATTAACAATTATCCAAAATAGTGAAACAAATACAGAGAGAAATGCCATAGACCAGATATAAAAAGTAAAAGGAGTAAGCAATTCAACCACCCTAGGATTAAAAATTAACCCTCCAAATCTCTATACCATTTTGAGAATAAACTCTTCTAAAATTATTTCCGCTAAATTTCAAAACAAATAGCAAGCCCTCTTCAGGTTCATTCCACACCAATCCGTCTTTCATGTCCGGAGTTATGTATATATACACAATATCATATTTTTGCAAAAAACTCTTTGTCACTTCGAAATCTCTAGAATGGAATAAAATATTAGCATCATTCAATCTTTCTTTAAGATGAGGTGCATACAGAAAATTTTCATCTAAAACATTTTTCCTTAAGGCAATGGAGTTGATAAGAATACCATTTGCCTGATGAGAAAAAACAACATCGTTCGAATTAGAATTATCTCTAATAAATTGCAAACTTTCAATCATTTCCTGAGAAGGTTGTAATTGTGGAATTTTAGCCACAAATCCTAAACCCGAAAAAATAAGGCCGGAAATCAGCAGAATAAGGGTGAGATTCTTTATAATTTCCGATTCCCATTTAGAGTTATACAACTCAATAAGCCCCAAAGCAATAACAGGCGACATAATCAGGGTAAGATAAATACTAGTTTTTTGATTAATAAGGAAAATAAAGAAAAGCGTTAGAAGGGAAAAATAAATTTGTGAATAAAGATATTTGCTCTTCCATAAGTGCCTTAATCCAAAAAATATTAAGAACACAGAAAATATGCTAATGCCAAAGTTTCCTCCAAATTCAGAAACTGTTCTCAAAAGTAAATCTTTTTCATATATTAAGTATACTAAAGAAAACTGGCTGAACTGTTTCAAATATACTAATACAAGAAGTAAAAAAATAAATAAAACAACAATTTTAATAAATGAAGTATGCCTTCTCAAATCGTAAAAAATAAGAAATAATAAAGAGAATACTGCATGAATGTAGCCAAAAAACGGCATCAGAAGAAACAATGTAACAGCGAGTATATTAAGAATTTTCTTATCTGTCAATAACAAAGATATTGCAAGAATGTTCAAAAACACAGGAATAGTAAAAGAATTAAAAACAGTAAATGTATAAACAAAAGGTGGGCTAAATATAAGAACAGTAGAAGATATTAGTATAAGCCTCTCTTCAATTTGATACTTTTTTAATATAAAAAAACAGAGAATCACAAATAAAGTTCCCAAAACAAAAGGCAGCAAATTCAAAACAATATTTGTAGGAAAAATTTTTTCAGTATAATGCAGTATAAAAGGTGTTCCAACAGGATAAAAAAAAGTTCTTGAACCAAAGCTCAATGGGTCAGAATTAGGGACATTTATTCCATCAATTAAATCAGCTAATCTTTGGTTATGGTAAGGCTCAACCCCTTTTACAAAATCAACCCCTTTTACAAAAATAGGGGTTCCCAATACAAGAATTGCAAGAATGACTATTGCAGTCCTATTAGCATACAATTTTGTAAATAGTTTCTCTTTCATACTCAAAACATGACCTATCCCCAACATACAGTATTTTTTCTATATCATAAGTATCTTTTGTTGTATCAGACAATAACATAAACTTAACACGATTTCTCTTCATAATCTCCAGGGCTTTAGCTTCTGAAAATGTTTTGTACACAACCTCCGCCTCATTAAGCCTCTGCACAGGATTCGGAGCTAAAAGAAAATCAGAATCAACAAAGTTTTTTCTTCCAGAAAAATAGCTGACAATATTTCCCTCATTAAATGCAGAAATGATAACTGCATCTGGATCAGAATTATCAGCAAGAAATTTCAAGTCATTAATAGCATATTTTTCAACATCATTTTCATAATAATAAAAAGAGGAGAAAATCCCCAAAACAGCAATTAAACACACAAGTAAAAAAACAAAAAGAGAGTAATGGGCTGATAACTTAGTCACGCTAAAATAATTCAATATTTTTTTAATGCTCAATGCAGATGTTAAAGTCAAAAAAATTCCCAAAAATAAGAGACCAGTTGATAAATCTATCATTTTTAGCAAGAATAGCATAAAGACAGCAACAATAGGACTGCTGAGTAAAATAACATCTTCTCTATTTTTATTATGCAGTCCAAGATAAATTCCGAAAACTCCTAAAGCTAAGGGTATTATACCTATAACAAACAAAGATTCAGATAATCTAAAGCTTGAAAAATAATAATCAAATATTTTTTGTGGAATATTTTGGCTTATAGATGAAGCTCCATACTGAAGCAGTACCTTTCTAAAGATAATAAGATTAAGTAGAAGCATAGTAAAAAAAGAAAAGATAATTGCCTCCCTCTTTAGCCCAGAAATATTCATAGATTCAGAAATTAAGATAATCACATAAAATAGCAAAGAAAGCATAACTAAGAATGAAGAAGGATGTATCCACGGCAAAAGAAAAGACAAAATAACAAATAGAATTAAAAATTTAGTTTCATAAATCTTCATTAAGCAGTAAACCATAAGTAAAATTATGGGAATCGCCAGGGAGTAAGGAGAAACTTGGTTTAATGTAACTTTAAAAACAATAGGAACTAAAGAAGACATAAAAGCAGTAATAATAGAAGCAGTTTTATCATTGGTTAGTTCAACAGCAATAAGATAAACTATCAAAGGTATAAAAGAAATGAAAAGCTCAGGAATAATCTTTGCATAAAAGGGAATAAAAGAAAACAAAGCCATAATGCCATGAAATAATTGCGGCTTTACAACGTCTCTCCCGCCATAGCTTAGTGCATCATATGTCACAAAACCCTTAGTTTCTTTAATTGATTCTATTAATCTTAAATGTGAATATGCTTCATCATTTGCAAAGTATTCTGATTGGAATGAAAAGTATAGCCTTGCTAAAAGTGTCAAAATAAAGAGCAAAGCTAACAAATAAACATGTTTTTTCATTTTTCTTCGGCTACAATCTCTAAAATTTCTTGCATATCATTAGGTTGTCGCTCAACTTCACTGAATTTTTGCTGAAGTTTATCCTCAACAACATCAAAATAATCGTAAAACTTGGAAGTTAATTTTAGCCTTCTAGTCCTTCCATGTTTTTCAGACGTAACAAATTCAAGTTCTTTTAATTTAGCTATGTGGTCATAAGCGCCATTTCCTCTCATTTTAATAATTTCAGATTGTAAAACAGGATTCTTATAAGCTATTAATGCTAAAGTTTCTTGGGTAGACTTGTCAAGCTCAGACTCTGATAGTAATTTAGTCGTTAAATACAAATAATCTTTCTTGATATTCAAAGAAGCAACATTATTGTCAAGAATAATCATTAAAGCAGTATTTCTTATTTTATAATCTTCAACCAGCTGTTGAAGTGCATCTCTAACAATGCCAACAGACCCTATACTGCAAAGAGAGGCAAGTTCTTCAAATGTAACAGACCTTCCAACAGTAAATAAAATAGCTTCTATTCTGTTCTTAATATCCTCCATAAGGCTAATCAGTCTGGGCTATTTTTAACTCTTTCGCCAAGAAGCACATTTTGTAAAACAGGAGCAGTTCACCTAACAGCAAATCTCAATAAAGCTACAATTCCAGTTATCTCCTTAATCTGTTTCCCTTCTTTAGTCTCAGTAGAAACATACTCAACTGTAGCTCCTATTCTCTCAGCTTTGGCTTCTAATTCTTCAGAGACATTTTCTTCTAGGTCCTCAGATAGTAAAAGCATGTCAACAGCCCCGATTTCCAAAGCTTTTTCAACTTCTTCTTTCCCATATGCAACTTTTTCTGGATGCTTAGCTAAAGCCTCAAGAACTTTGTTTACAAGATTCTTTTCTTTAATAATAGACTCCTGAGCCAAAAGATCACCTGATTTGTCAACTAGCTCATTCAGCCCAAATTCACCGGTATAGCTTAAATCTTTAACACCAATAACTTTTTTCTTAAGCTCATTGTTCAAATAATCTCCATCAAGGAAAGTTTCTTTTGTTGGTCCAGGCCCGCCTATAATAATTCCCTTAATCTCTTTTTTGCCCAAAAATTCTTTATTTGCATATTGGGCTATTCTCTTATAGAAATCTTTTGCAGCCCCCTCTCTTAACCTTGCAAATCTTGCCTGGGAATTATGCACAAGAAGGTTATTAGCAACAAAATTACCATGAGCCACTTCGATGTCAATCATAGTTACTTCCTTGTCAATGATTTTAATCGATTTTATCTTCACAGGATTGCCCTTAGCATCTAGCAATAAATCTTCTTTAGTCAGTTCAAAAGCAGCCTTTGTAATTCCTCCTTCTAAAAATAACAAATGATCTGCACTGCATTGCAATTCATCCTCCAATGATTTAATAATGTAAATATTATTCTTAGCTGTTTTCCATGTTTTTGTAACTTTTGAAACAACATTTTTTTTATTCTCAAAATCAAATGAAATAATCTCATCTCCCTCTTCTAAACTATCAATGTTTATTGCCTGCCCATCTGCAAGGTCTACTAAAGTGTCAGGCATTAAACACTGTCCTCCAGATTTTATCTTGCCAGGAACACCAGAAGTTAAATGAATCAATTCTGTTACAGTATTACCCCTTAATAAACCTAAAGTGCCATCCCTATTATCCATTACAATAAGAGCATAAACTTCCTTTATTTCAAGCATATTTTTCAAGATATCAAGAACAAAAGTTTGATCACATCTATACAATCTCGTTTGAATTGGGGTAGGAGGTTCAATGCTCCACACTTTAATGTCAACTTTACTTTCATTGGTAGAAGCATTGCCTGCAAACGCAGCTAATCCATTTTCAGGAGTTTTTTTATAAAGCCTCAAATGCCTTATCATTTTTTCTAAAGAGTCAATAACTCTTTGCCTGTTATTCTTATCCTTAATATTTGTAGCAGTCCCTTGCTCCTGCTCTAAATGTTGTATAATCTTAATAATGTCATAATCTTGAGGCACATAAACAGAAACAAGCTCAGTATGCCTGCCTCTTATTGCTTCTAGCTCCTTGATAAATTTCTTTAATTTCTGAGCATTCTTTTTATCCATCTTAAAGCGAAATTTTCATGTCCTTTCCAAAAGATAAAGACTGAGTATTAGTAACTGCCTTAAAGTCCTCTAAGAGATCCTTTTCAAATTTCTCATATGTTCTAGGCAAAATAATATCTACACTCTCTTTTAAAGACTTTTTGTTTTTATTCTTATACATCCTTACTTCAGAAATTAAGCTGATCAGCTCATCATACTTGCCATTTAATTCTTTATCAATAGAACCCGCTTTTGGCCATTCGCTAACATGGATACTTTTAATCTTTTCATTTTTCAAGAAATATTTTTGATAAATTTCTTCAGTTACATGTGGAGTTATTGGAGCTACTAATTTTACAGTAGTTAGTAAAGATAGATACACTGTATATTGTGCAGATAGTCTTGCATCTTTTCCTCTTTTATCGGGATTATACATTCTATCTTTAATGATCTCTAAGTAATTATCGCAAAAAATATGCCAAAAGAAATGCTCAGCTTCTTGTTTTGCTTTAGAGTATTCATAAGCTTCAAAAGATTCTGTGCAGTCCTTAACAACTTTGTTCAATTTTGAAATTAGGCATTTATCAACAGTTAAAATTTTCTTAGGTTTTTTAAAATTAAAATCCTCTAAATGCATAAAAACAAATTTAGAAGCATTCCACAATTTAACAGTAAATTTCTGGCAGGTTATTAGTTCTTTCTCCTGAAAGGCTAAATTCTCTCCCAGTTTAGAACCAGCAGCCCAAAATCTCAAGCAATCAGCAGAATATTTTTTCATAACATCCTGGGGCTCTATAATGTTTCCTTTAGATTTGGACATCTTTCTGCCTTTAGGATCTAACCCCCACCCGCTTATCATCACCTCTTTCCATGGATTTTTTTTGTAGTGTAATTGACTCTTCACTAAGGTATTAACCATCCAAAAATTAATTATATCTTGAGCTTGAGCCCTTAAAGACATAGGGAATAACTTTTTCTTTAAACTTTCGTCTTTTATCAACTCAATAGCAATCTGAGGTGTCAATGAAGAAGTTGCCCACGTATCTAAAACATCTTTCTCTCCAATAAGCTCATTGCAGCCACATTTACTGCACTTCTTTACCTTAGGCTTATCATATAAGGGGTCTACAGGCAAATCTTTTTCCTCAGCCAGTATAACTTCAGAGCATTTTTTGCAATACCAAACAGGGAAAGGAATACCAAAGTATCTTTGTCTTGAAATGCACCAATCCCATTGCAATCCTTTTATCCAGTTATCATATCTCACTTTCATATATTCAGGATGCCAGTGAAGTTTGCTTCCTTCTTTCAAAAATTGCTCTTTTAAATCTAAATATTTAATGAACCATTGCTTTGTTTCTAATATTTCAATCTCGGTGCCACATCTCTCATGAACATTAACAACATGTTTTATTTCTTTTTGAGTTAGAAGAAGGCCGTATTTTTTCAAGTCATCTAGAATTATTTTTCTAGCTTCTTTGATTGTTGTGCCAGAATATTTTCCAGAATCTATAATCTTTCCATCCTTGCTAATCACAACTTTAAGAGGCAAATTATATGCCTTATACCATTCAATGTCAGTAGCGTCCCCAAAAGTACAGCACATAACAATACCGGACCCCTTTTCAACATCAACTCTTCCATCTGCAAGAATCTTTACCTCATGATTAAACAAAGGAACTAATGCAGTTTTTCCAACAAGTTTTTTGTATCTTTTATCTTCAGGATGTACAAAAATAGCAACACATGCACCAAGCATTTCAGGCCTAGTCGTGCTTATTACTATCTCTCCTTTGTCCTTCAATCTAAATCTAATATCATTAAAAGAAGATTCAAGTTCCTTATCTTCTAACTCAACTTGGGCAATTGCAGTCCTGCACTCAGGACACCAAATAGTGGGGGATTCCTTTTGATATTCCATCCCAGCTTTATATAAATCTAAAAAAGATTTCTGCGAAATTCTCTGGCAATGCTTATTGATCGTAGTATAAAACAAAGAAAAATCACAGCTCATCCCTATATTTTTCCAGTCTTGAATGTATTTTGGTCTAAACTCTTTCTCTAATGAATCTAAACAAAGTTTTACAAAAGCTTTCCTTTCCATATTTACAGCTTTAACATTCTTCTCTTTCTCAATTAACCTTTCAGTAGGCAACCCATTATCATCAGTTCCAAAAGGATAAAACAAGTTATACCCCTTCATTCTTCTGTATCGAGCAATAAAATCCATTTGCGAATAAGAAAAAACATGCCCCATATGCATCTTGCCAGAAACAGTAGGTGGAGGAGTATCAATAGAAAATATCGGTTTTTTACTTTTAATATCAAATTGATAAATTTTATTTTCTTCCCAGAATTTTTGCAGTCTTGGCTCTGCCTCCTTTGCATCGTAATTTTCTTGTAAAGCCATAGTTTTTCCCTATAAACAAACTATTTAAATATTTTTAATGACTTTATCCTTTACAATTTGAATAGAATCATTGAGATATTCATTATAATCCTTTTTGACAAGGTTATTTGCTTCTTTCATCACACCATAAATCCTTTTAACCTTAACATTAGAGGATTTCAAAGACCTGTATTTTCTTAAAGTTAATAATTTGACAACAATACTTTTCATAGAATAAGGTTTTTTTAATATTGCCAGTTTATAAGTATCACTTACCGCTTTTTTTAATTTATCATGTTTCAAAACTTTTTCAAGGTAATAAACAATATCCTCTTTGCTAACAGACATAATGGACCCTACAAGTGATTTAGCTAAATCAGGATATCTCTTTAAGAGCATTTTATCCATACACGTTTCAATTGCAGCATGCCCCATATCCACAGAAACATTGAACTTTTTAGAAATAATTTTTGCTTTTTTTATCACATAATTTTTATGCATATATTCATCAACTACAATATGTGACTTAATTCCAGCAGATAAATATTTTGCTTTTTTATCTTTACCCAATATTTTTACAAGCTTCTTCATAAGCAAATGCTTCCTGTCTCTAGTGATTAGCAAAGTAACATCAGGCAATATACTCCCTAAAATAAACTGCTTTTTATTGCAAACTTTTCTGCTGATATATACATGTGTTATAGAATATGGCATAAATTTTTTAGTCTTGTATTATTTAAATATTATTTGATTTAGGATGCGTTCAAAAAGTATAAATTAATTAAAAGAACATTGTAGGCAATAGCCCT
>CAYIAV010000011.1:0-4012 GCA_964361505.1 Candidatus Woesearchaeota archaeon
TCATTTTATATCCGCACATCCACACAGGCTAGACCATATTCTATTGAAACATATGCCCCTAAGACTACAAATATAAATAACACTGCCAAAGACAACACAACAGCTAAACCCTTCTGCATTGTAGTTTCATTAAATCTCTTTCTCCAAAACAAGAAATAACTCCCCATACTAATAATTAAAGGTATAACTAATGAAACTAATGCAAAAACTATTCCCCCTTGGCATACTGTCATTTTATCTCAAAATATCTAAACTTAGCGAATATATAAACTTCTCTTTAGCTTCAACTTAACTTGAACAAATAAAATTCTTTAAAAATAGAAAAAACAACTAATTTCTATGTTAAAGGAAGAAAAATATATCTTAGTTTCTTTAGAAGATGAAAAATCTAAGAAAATAGCAGAATCTATATCAAATAAAACAGCAAGAAAAATCTTAGATTACTTAAGCTCTAAAGAAGATGCTGGAGCAGAAGAAATATCAAAAGCGATAAATGTTCCTTTACCGACAGTTGATTATAACTTAAAAAATTTAAAATCCTCAGGATTAATAGAAACAAAACAGTTTATCTGGAGCCAAAAAGGAAAAAGAGTTATTCTATACAAAATAGCTAAAAAGCTAATAATAATTGCTCCAAAATTCTCAGACATTAAAAAAGAATTAAAAAATATAATCCCATTGATAGGCTTAGCAGGAATAGTTTCAATACTAATACAATATTTAACAAAGCCCAAGCCAATCTTACAAGCAACATTAAAATCAACAGCAGAGTCAAGTCTGGCATTTGATGCAGTGCAAGCAACTCCAATAGTACAAGGTCACAACTATGGATTATGGTTCTTTTTTGGAGCTTTATTTGTAATAGTAGTATACTTCTTAATAAAGACAGTTAGAAATAAAAATTAATTCCATCTCTCAAACTTAATATTTTCCTTGTTGACACCAATAAAGCTTAAAGTTTCTCTTAAATCATTTACCATCTCATTTGGTCCACATAAATAAAACAAAGAATTTTTATTTTTAATATTTTTTTCAATAAGATCTTTATTTATTCTTCCAGTAATGCCATCCCACCTGATTTTAGAAGTCTCAGGTCTTGTAATAGTAGTTACAATTTTAATTTTCTTAGACCATTTGCCAAGTTCTTTTTTATAAATAATATCTTCAGGCTTCTTATAGCATCCAATCAAAGTTATTTTAGTATCCCAATTATTATCGAAAATAGTGTTAATTATACTCCTAAAAGGAGCTACACCAGTCCCGCCAAATATCAGCACTAATTCATTAGACATATCTTTCCTATAATTGAAATGCCCAAAAGGACCGCTGATTACCAGTTTATCTCCAACTTTAGCTTTATTTAAAAGAGGAGAAAACCTTCCATCAGGATAAATTTTCACAGTAATCTCAACATGATCTTTAATACAGGAAGAAGATGCCAATGAATAAGCTTTGGCATTTTTAGGGTCACTTTCCAAAGCCACCATCACGAATTGCCCGGGTAAAAATCCAATAGACTCTCCACTATTAAACCTAAGTTTGAAAGTTGTTACATCAGAGGTTTCCTGAATTATTTCATCAATTGTAACAGTAAATTTTTGCATAAGAATAAAGAAAAAGAATAGTTTTTAAGAGTTTTGAAAAGAAAAAAGGGATTATCTTCTTCTGCAACAAAGTAACTTCTTAACTCCCCATAATATCAAAACTAAACCAAACACAGTGTTTAAACTGAGAGTTCCAAACCATAACAAAACTCCTAAAAGAACTAATAAAATCCCAGTTCCAACCTCAATTAACATATTGCATTTACATCCGTCTTTACCGCATCTTTCACATATGTTATTTTCTCTTTTTGGCGCTTTATTCATTCTATTTTTTCTTGCGATATTTACCACCCCTTTTAAAATCTTTTTTCATCAGCATCTATGTTGTCAAAATAAGTGAAATAGTCATTCCTTCTTAACTTTTTTTTCTCACCATCTAGCCATTTCTGGCTTTCCTTGTCTTTAGGTTTACTATGTCTCATGTCATTATTAAACTTATCTTTTTCTTTCTGAGTCCTAGAAAATTCATTTTTAATCCATTCAGCAATTTTTTCGTCATCTTTCAGTTCATTCACCTTCTTAGAAAAAATCTCAGCATTCATGCCTAAAAATTCAAACAAAGCCTTGTCTAAAGGGCAGTCATAGTGGTATTCACCTAGTTTCTTTGCATTATGCGCCTTAGCTTTATCAGTTGTTCTAGGCAGCATTACAATACCAACATTCATATCATAAGGACTTCTTGGAAAATTCTTTATCAAATCCATACCACATCACCAATAAAATATTTCATCTCAAGTTTAAATACATTGCTAAAATGGTAAGGAAATTTGAATCATACCCCCAGGAGAAACTGAAATAGAAATGTCTTTATCTAAACAATAGCTCACACTCTTATATCCCAGGTATACTCCCGCACCATCAGCACCTACATCTAAAATACTTGGTCCTGTTCCCAATAAAGAATCAAAAACCAATTCTTTCAATAACCCTATTTTAAATGCCCTCCATGCAACTTGTTCTAAGGGGGGTTTTCCACCAGTTAACTGATTTACCTGTAAAGATGTTCTAAAAGTAGTATAACTAAAATATACAGAATGGGCTAGAGACGTATGATCTACTCTCTCTTTTGCATGTAAACTTAAATTAATTGGTTCTCTTCCACCAACAACATAGCTCAATGAAAAAAGAATTCCTAAATCAATAATTTCATTCATATTTGGTTTTTTATCCAAGGAATCAAACCACTCAAGATGGGGTTCTATATTATTATATAAAACGTCTGCAGTTTCAATTCCAAAAACATCACTTAAAGCATAAATGGGAGTAATCTTCCTTTCAACAAAGGGAGTATACAAACCTTGGTGAGCAGTAATTTCAAGAAATCTGGTTTTCTGTGCTAAATTTCTCCCGTCTTTACTAAATCTGTTTAGAAAATAAGTGTCAGAAATTGTTTGAAAAAATGATAATCCAAAATGGTCTCTCCATTCCCCTTTTTGTTCATGAATTGAAATTCTGTCTATAAAATCATCAAGCTTATCAGCAGAAGTAGGGTTTCCAAAAGATAGTAAACAAGCCAAAGAATATTTCAAAGCTTTTTTTAGCATAAACTAATTGTCTACAAAAATATTAAAAACTCTTTGATTGTAACATAGCTAAATGGTTTAGATATATTTTTGAAATAATAAACAGAAATATAAGAGATTAAATAATCAAACCTTCAATTTATATCCTTTCTTGAACAAATAAGCAGCATACCAAAAAGCAATAACAGATAAAACAAATACAACTATCCCACTGTAACTCACATTAACATCACTGCTTCCAAGCATACTATACCTAAAGCCGTCTATCATATAAAATAAAGGATTAAACAAACTCAATTTTTGAAAAAATTTAGGTAATAGATTTATAGAATGAAACACCCCTCCAAAAAATAATAAAGGAGTAATAAAAAAGGTATTCAATATTGCTAAATTATCAAACTTTTCAGCCCATAAAGCAACTATTAATCCTACAGAAGCAAAAAATACAGAAACAAAAAAGATGAAATATAAGTAAATCAACCATGAATGAACACTAATCTTTACAAAAAACAAAAACACTATTAATATCAAGAAAGATATAACAAAAGATCTTATTATCCCTCCAACTAAAAATCCCACAACTAATTCTAAATAAGACAAAGGAGCAACTAATAATTCTTGTATGTAATTAATGAATCTTCCTAAGAATAAAGAGCTTGAACTTTCTTCATAAGCGCTCATTATGACATTCATCATTATCAATCCAGGAACTAAAAAAGCTAGATAAGAAACATTTCCTATATTGAAGTTATTACCTAAAGAGAATCCAAATATCAAGATGTACAATAAAGAAGAAATGATTGGAGGCCATATTACCTGGTTAATTACTCTAATGCTTCTTACATTTTCTCTTTTAATAATTGTCCACAATCCAACCCAGTTCAT
>CAYIAV010000011.1:4112-15719 GCA_964361505.1 Candidatus Woesearchaeota archaeon
TCATTTTTTAGTCAGCCTCAAAAACACATCTTGTAAAGAATCATTAACACTTTTTATGTCCACAATATTTATCTTTTGTTTATGTAAACTCACTATAACATCATTTAATTGATGCTTGCCTCTATTCCAAACAACAATCTTATTTCCTTTAACTTCTACACAATCAATTTCAATTTTCTTAGAAGGTTTATCAGTAATTATCTCAGTATGCCCAGAGTCTAGATTATTAACCAAATTCTTTGTCTTGTCATGTGCAATAATCTTTCCATTGTCAATTATGCAAATAGTATTGCACAACTTCTCAACTTCATCTATATAATGGGATGTTAATAATATGGTTTTTCCTTCTTTGTTTAATTTTTTTAAGTAATCATGCAATTCTAATCTTAATTCTACATCTACTCCTGCAGTAGGTTCATCTAAAACTAAAACTTTTGGATCATGAACCAATGCCCTTGCTAATGTCAACCTTCTCTTCATTCCACCACTCAATCTCCTGTAATCGACATCACTCTTCCTTTCTAATTTAAACTGTTTTAACAATTCATCAACCTTAGGCATAACATCTTTTTTCTTTATACCATAATACCCTGCTTGATAAGTCAAAACTTCTTCTATACTCAAATAAGGATCAAAATTATACTCTTGAGGAGAAATTCCTATTAGCCTTCTAGCTTCTCTATAATCCTTTTTAATATCTTTTCCAAATACACCAATTTTACCTTGAGAAAATTTAGCTAAGCCTATAATGCAATTAATTGTGGTAGTTTTTCCAGCCCCATTTGGTCCTAAAAAGCCAAAAAAATCTCCCTCTTCAACATCAAAATTTATACCTTTCAAAGCTTCAACACCAGGATAATTTTTGTGTAAATCTTTTATAGAAACTGCTTTCATTGTCTCTTAATTCTTGGCACCATTTAAAAAGTTTTTTAAAGCTGATATATTGTTTATTTTATGAATGTGGGCTAAGACCAGCTTTCTAACTGGGCCCGTATATTTTATATCAGGAAGCCTAGCCTGGATAGGGCGACAGCCTTCTAAGTTTGGAGAAAGCTGTAGGTCGTGGGTTCAAATCCCATCGGGCCCGCATTTTTTCACAATAAAGGAAACCTTTTAATTCTATTTCATATCATAAGATACCTAAGGGCACATCGCCAAGATGGAGTCTCTCTTCATGGCAACGGTTAAGGCAGTCGCCTGCAGAGCGACTATCGCAGGTTCGAAATATAGCGAAAATCCTGCTGTGCCCTTGTTTTTATTAAAATGAAAAAAACACAAACAAAAGAAAAGCCACAGTTATTCTATATCCATGGTGGAATGACTTTTAACACTAAAAAAGATTATATAAATTTCTTAAAAACCAGAGAAATAAGCATTGAAAGAAAAATACGATGGGGAGATGAATATTTAAGAGAAAAATTAGGCAAAAAAGTACAAATTATACAGCCACGCATGCCTTGTAAAGACAATTCTAACTATGAAGAATGGAAGATTCACTTTGAAAAGCATTTTCCTTATTTAACAGATAATATTATTATGATAGGCACATCATTAGGAGGAATATTTTTAGCCAAATATCTGTCTGAAAATAAGTTTCCTAAAAAAATATTATCAATATATTTAGTCTGCCCGCCTTTTGATAATACATTACCTACAGAAGATTTGACTGCAGGTTTTGAACTTAAATCAGATTTATCCTTAATTGAAAAAAATTCTAAAAGAATTTACTTACTATTCTCAAAAAATGATGACGTTGTTCCAGTATCACATGCGGAAAAGTACAGAAAGAAGTTGAAAGATTCAAAAATCATAATTTACGAGGATAAAAACGGTCATTTTAAAGTGCCTGAATTTCCAGAAATTATTAAAATGATAAATCTGGATTTAAAATTAATCACTTCTTAACATTCTTATACATCTTTGATAGAGTTATTATGAACTAATAAAAATAAAAAAAGAAGTGTTTACTCCTTTGCAAAAATCAATCTTGCAAAGAAGATTATCAACACTAACAAGATAACTATTCCTAAAACCCAGAAGACTCTTCCAGATTCAACCCAGTTTCTGAAAAATGATCCTGAAGTTGTAGTAGGTTGGAATACCGCGCTTCCAGTTGTTGGAGTTGTTCCTACATCAACATTAAATGTCTCAGTAGCAACTACGTTTCCGTTTTGTCTCAAAACAATGTTTCCCGCGTATTTCCCATCTTCTAAATCAGTTTTAGGTGTTACATAAACAAATACAGTGGAAGCTTGTCCAGGTGCAACAGAAACATCTTCTGATTCAGTTGTTCCCCATCCGCCAATTGCATTTGCTTCAACAGTATACTCTACAGCTTCAGAGCCTGAATTTTGTAAAATAACTGGAACTGCAAATACCTTTCCACTAGATACTGCAAATGTTTTCTGTAATAAGTTTACAGCAGCCTTATTTCCTGCCTGAGTACTTGATTCACCACAAGCTTCAATTGTTAATGCTTGAGTTTCAACATCAGATTTAGACTTTGAATCAAACAATACAATAGCTTCTGTATTATAACTTCCTTCTTTCACGTTGTCAGGAACTTTGAAAGTGAAAGTTTTTACAGCAGTATTGTCACTCTTGTCAAACTTCTTCAAGGTAAATTCATTAGATTGCAAGTCATTCACTCCAAATAAGTCTGGACTTCTAACTGCAATTTGAACATTGTCTTCTTCTTTCTTTCCTATATTCAAGACAGAAACTCTGAAGTTTACATTATCCCCACAGCTTAAAGTTGTAGGATTTGCAACAAATTCTCTAATTATAACTTCATGATTTTCTCTGTCTACATCAATAGGTGTTGACTTTTCAGCACATTGGTCAATCTCTTCAAAGTCATTATCATCAAATACAGCCTTTGCAAAGATAACTATCTTGTCGCTTGAACCTATTTCTTCTCCATAGGGAAGAACGAATTCAACTTCAACATCTTCATCACTATTACTATCAATGTTTAAACTCTCATCAGTGCTAAGTAATTCATCATTTTCATTCAAGTTCCAAAGAGAAACTTCTAACTCAACATCTCTATCTTCACTATCTTTGTTTTCAACATTGATTTCAACAGTTATCCTGTCTCCTGGCTTGAAATCTTCCCCTCTATCAGGTTCTTTAATATCCAGTACCAACTTACTTCCAGCAGGACCTACTTCACAAAGTTCAGGTGTAACTTCTAAATCAAAAGTAGCTGAATCTAATACTTCTGTAGTTGTTCCTTGAACTTTTGATTTAACAGTAAGAGCTCCAGATTTAGTTCCTAAATCAAACCCTTCATCTGCTATAGTCTTGATTTTCAATGTTTTGGACTCTCCAGGATTTAAAACCAATGAGGAAAGGTCTTTATCATCTACTTTAAATTCTAAAACAATCTTATCTTCTTTGTCTGTATCAAAGATAACAGAACTTCCATCTGTTGACAAAGTATGAGCAACTTCAAAATTACTCAAAACAACAGTACCTTTATTTTTTAAAACAACATCAGTTGTCTTTGTCTGACCTTCAAAAGTACTTATCTTTAATGTACTCTGCTCAACATCTAAAGATCTTACTTCATTTACAACAACGGAATAAGTTCCAGTTGCCTTATTAATGGAATTTGTTGAGTCAGTAGCTGTTATTGTCCCTGTATAAGTTCCTTTTAATACAGTAGGCACAGTTAATTGTACAGTAGCTATCTTAGTTGACCCGCCAGTAATGCTTGTTACTGAACCAAGATTTACAGGTGCACTAATTTTATTGCTACCTTGTAACAAGTCAGAACTTGTAAGAGTAGCACTTGTTATCTCAGTTGAACCTGCGCTATTTGTAGCTGAAACAGTATAGCTTACAACATCGCCAGGATTTGCTGATGTTTGTGTTCCTGGATAGGTTGGGCTTGAAACAGCCACAGTTGTCAAAACTGCACTAGCCATACTAATGCTAACTAAAAAAACTAAAAATAAACTCATTAATAACTTTTTCATTTTATTTCCAACCCCCTAAATGATCTTGGATTTTGTTATTATTCTATAGTCATGAAAACCTATATAAACCTTTCGGTGACTCATTTTTTGACTAAAATAACCCCCTTTACAGCATAAGCAACAATACTCACCCCAAGGACAAAAGAAAGTAACACTGCAGTTTGTATCAATAAATCAGATTCAACATCCACAGTAATTGATTGAACAACTTTAAACCTCTCATCTTGAACAAAACTTTCTTTTTTTTCATTAAACTGAGTTTCAGCACTAACTTGAGATTCAGCAATTAAGTCTTCACTGCAGCTAATAGAAACTTCTTTATCTATACTCTGCATTTTGGCACCATCATCATAAATAACAGAAGCTATAAACATAGATTTGTCACTTTTAGTCACAGGAATTCTAAAAGACAGAGTTTCAGAAATAAAATCTCCATTTTTATCAAATTCTTTTAAAGTAAAAGGTTTAGAATCTGCAATTAATCCTAGCTCATCATTAGAAACTCTGAAATAAACATTTTTCTCATCATCTTTGCCAAAGTTCCTTGCACTTATTCTTAAAATAGCATTAGAATCGCACTGTAACCTATTTGGAGCTATAATATCCACAATTCTTACATCATTTTTATCCCTTTTAACATCCACACCAACGCTTTGAACATTACATATCTGTTCTTCATTTCCATCCTCAGATGCTTTAATGTATAAAACAATCTTATCATCTTTAATCTCATCTGGCACGGCAATTTCAAAATCAAAATCGTCTTTTTCAGTATCTCCTTTATCTATTTCAATAGAATCAACTTCAAATGATTCAACTTCTTCATCTTTATCAATATTCCATAATATTCCCTCTATACTTATGTCTCTGGTCTCGCCTTTATTCTTCACAGAGAGGTCAACATCTATCTTATCTCCTGGCTTGAAATCCTCACTATTATCAGGTTCATGAATATCTATCAAAATATCATTTCCTTTGATTCCGCTTTCACAGAAGTTTGGAACAACTTCAATCTCCACAGGCAGCGAGGTAGTTTGTTTATTTGTCTTAATAGTAAATGTTCCGCTATAAGCACCAAGCTTAAACTGTTCAGGCGCACTGGTTTTGAAATTTATGCTAGAAGAGCTTCCTGCAAGCAGATTAAGTAAGTTAGGAAAGTCAAAACTAATAAAATCTTCTTCAGCAGAAAAAATTCCATCTAGTTTATTAGACATAGTAAGAGATGTATTTTCTTTATTAGTTACAAAAAATGATGATACAAATGAACTTCCTTGTTGTAACATAATTTTAAGCTGAGAAACTTCAACGTTAAATCCTTCTCCGCTAATAATAACAGAAGGTTTCGGCTCGTCACTTGTTGGGGAAATAGTAGCGCACTCAGAATCCAGGCTGTCTGTCAATTTAAAGAAGTCATCAAAATTAATCATTCCATCTTGGTTTATATCAAAAATAGCATCAAATTTAGTATCTGAACTTTTCAACCCCATCTTGTCTAATAGCAGTTCAGAATCCTGTCCATTAATGCAGAAATCTTTATTGAAGTCTCCTGCTCTTGTGCAAGACTCAAAATTAACAAGAGTATTAGTGTTTGTTCCCTCAGAATAAATGACCTGTGCAGTAATATTATGCATTCCAGCGCCATTAGTTACATTAACAAAAAATGTTTTTGTTTCTCCAGGAAATATTTTATCTATAACTGAATTAAAATTAACATTTAAAGGGGAATAAGCTAAGTTTAATTGCACATCTCTTTCAGTCCTGCTTCCAGAATTTTGAACATCTACCTTTAAGTTTGATTGTTTGCTGCATACTGCTTCTTCTATGCTCATTGAAGAAATATAAACGTCATGTCTTGCTTGCTGCACTTCTAGATATAATGTGAAAGTTTGAGACTGGTGGACAATAACATCCCTTAAGTTTTCATCAACATCAAAGAGGTCTCCTTCAGTTTTCAAAGTTAAAGTATAAACTCCATCAGATAAATTTCTAGGAATAGCAAATGTAAAAGGGATTTGTTTAGTTTCCATACTGTTCATAGTAAATCCAGAAGAAATTTCCCTGTCAAATATAACAAAAGAGTCTTTAGAAAGCCTTGCATTAAATACTACATCTTCCATAAGGATATTCACTCCTTGCTCTGTAGGGTGCCTGTTAATCAAAGTTGTTATAACATTAACATCCGATGCAGTAAATACTCTTGGAATTGTTTGTGTTGAATTAACATTTACGAGAGTCCCATCAGAGTATGCTACATCAACATTTGAAAATCCAAAAATAGGATCAACAGTAACTGCAAATTTTTGGGTAGAGCTTGCAGCTGTTAATCCAGAAGTTCTTTCAGCTTGAGATAATATATCAGTAACAGCAATTTCAATACTATGATCCCCTACTTGAGATTCTGCAGGAGTCCAGTTTAGTATTCCCGTAGCAGGATTAATCATAACTCCGCTTGGAGCTCTTATTATGCTGAAATTAAAAGGATTACCTTCAATATCCTGGGCATCAGCATCATAAGTATAAAGCAAAGTAGCAGTATCTCTGCTTGGAGCAACACTTGTAAGTGTTGGAGCATCATTGACATTTTTAACATTTACAGAAAAGTTTCCATTTTCAGTCATAATTCCATCACTCACACTTACAAAAATACTAGCAGAGCCAAAAGCATCTTTAGCTAAATCTGTGCAATTAAAAAAATAAGATTTGCTAGAATCGCTTTCAGTGCCTATAAGATCACAATTAATCAAGTTAGAAGGATTAACATTCATGCCGGTTATGCTAAACACAAGGTCATTATCACTAGTTTCTGAGTCAGATGCAAAATTTCTAAGGTCCAATAATCTAGAGGATAATACTTGATCTTCATTTAAAGTAACATTAGGTATGATTGTAAACATAGGGGGAGAATTTCTTTTTTTGCCAGGAGACCCGCCCAAACTCAAGCTCTGCATAAACTTGTTTTGAGAATCTCTTTCCATAGAGTATCCATTATTCTTTTGTACAAAATATGTTGGTCCAACAAAATGAGCATCAAAAATCAAAGTGCTGGTCTCGACATTGCTTCCATCTAACAATCTAAAATCTACACTTGGATTGCTTTCAGGTCCAACATCAGGAGTTTTTATGAATGGAATGTCAGAATCAACAGCCTTAAATCCATCTATATTATCATTCCATACACCATCCTTATTTCCGTATAATGCTGCAAGACTAAATCCATCAGAATCTTCATCTCCTAACTGTGTGGCAATCACAATATGCTCATCAGGTTGTATAATAATGTCACCAAAGTTATAAATATCATTCCCATTAGTCCTAGTGTTAACCTTTAATTTCCAAGAAGATAAATCAACAGCAAAACTCCCTTTATTGTATAATTCTATCCACTGGCAGCTAGAATCATTAGCACATCTATATGCATCTTGAGCTTGCCCAACAACAGCATTAGGAGGATCGTACATAACCTCAGTTATTATTACATCAGAATTAGTAGCAATTACATTAGAACTTAGCATTACAATTAATAATAGTATAATCCAGCTTATTTTATTCATTAAAACCCCTCTAGAGTGGTTATACCCATAAATTATTTAAAGGTTGTTAAAATTAGAAGCTAAAATTTTAGGCACAAAATTTATTTATAAACTTAGACACTTTTCAAAATTCAACAAGTCTTAACAAAATTCTACATCCAAAATAGCCAATAAAAGCTCCAGCTAAAACATCACTTGCGTAGTGGGCTCCTAAATAAACTCTAGAAATCATTACTAAAATTGAGATAAATATCCAGTGCTTAAAATATTTTTCAGAAACAAAGTTAAGAGCAGAAAACATAGCAGTGCTATGTCCGCTTGGAAACGACCCATACAAATCATTTTCAAGTTCTATAGAAGGTCTTTCTCTTCCAACAATATTCTTTAATAATAATACAAAAAGCATGGTTATCAGATAAGAAATTAAAAAAGATTTCAATTTTTTCCTATCTTTAGTAACAAAATACAAAGAAAACAAAACAAGTATGCTAATCCAGTCTGTTAAATAATGTAATCCTAAAAAAATAAAGTCAAGAACAGGGTTTTTCAAAGACTGAATAAAATCTAAAATTTTTTGATCATAAGTAAAACTAATAACAATCAATAATATCCAAAAAATCACGAATAAAATACTTTTAGTTTTCATTATTAAAATACAATTTTCTTTCTGTACTTAATATAGACGAATAAAATGATCACACCACTTATAACAGTAAGTGTAGTGGGGTTAATAACATACTTATCTAAGGTTCCTGCAATAGAATCACCATAAGCATAAACAGACCAAGCCACTAAAAAGAATCTTCCTCCTCTCCCAATAAATGAAGCAAGAATAAATTTTTTTATATTAATGTAAAAAACCCCAGCCCCAATAGTAAAGATTTTATAAGGCAAGGGGGTAAAAGCAGCAATAAATACAGACCCTGCTCCATATCTATCAAACAACTTGTGTACTCTATCAATTTTTTTCTTGGAAAACATTTTCTCAAGAATGGTTTTCTCCCCGAGATAACCAACGCCATATCCTATAAGCCCTCCAACAACACTGCCAGCAGTTGCAATTAAGGCGATTAGCCAAAAGTAGGAAGGATTCTGAAGAGTAAGAATAATAATCAAAATATCAGGGGGTACAGGAAAGAATATAGATTCAATCACAGAAAGAACAAATAACCCCCATAATCCAAAAGGAGCAAATGTATGCTGTGTCCATAACACAAGATCATTAAACCATTTCATTTTTGAGCTTGAAATGCTAATAAATCCTCAGTAGTTATCTTTTGTCTCTTCTTAATCTTTTCCTCAACTTTCTGAGCCATCTGATGGATCTTAGCAATATTCAACGTTTCAGCTTTTTTATTTTCAATGCTCTTTTTTGTTTCTTCATGTTTTTTTGCTATATTTAAAAGTTTCAATTTATCTTTAATGGCTTTATTTGCTTCTAAAAATCTCTTTTTTGCTTCAAGAAAATTGTGATAAGCCTCTTGTTGCTTTTCTTTGAGTTCAGTAATGTGCTTTGAAGCTTCCTTAAATCCGGGATATCTGCTTTCTTTTCTTACATCATGAAGTTTGTTATGCAGTTCATCAGCTTTCCTTTTTGCATGATCTAATGGAGTTGAAACATTCTTAATATCATGAATAACTGTTTCAAGCTCACTATCCTTTCCAATTTTTTTTTTAAAACTATTTATCTGCTTCATTACTTTCTTTTCTTGATCAGGAGAAAGAGCCTCAGTTTCTATTTTTCTCTCTAATTGCTCTATTTGATAATGAACTTTTTCAGGTTCCTTAACATTATATTTCTTAAGAAGTAAAGCCTTTTTTTCTCTTAACTCTTTAATTTTTGCTATAAAAATTTTAACTTTCTGATTTTCAACATCCCTAGCCTTTTTAATATTTTTAAATTCTAAAGTAGACTTATCAGCACTCTCCTTGATATTTTTAATCTTTTTAATCTCTTCATGTAAAACATTTTTTAGTCTATATTGCTCTTTGTACCACTTTTCCTTCTCTGCATTGAAGAGATTTAATTGATTCTTTAATTCAGATATTCCTTTTTTGAGATTATTTTGCATTTTAGTAGGTAAAAGGAAAGAAAGAGAAAAAGAGGATAAAGTGAATTATCCAAACAAAGAGCCTAAACCCGCTGCTGCCTGTTCTTCACTTTTTTTGTCATCTTCTTCTTTCTTCTCTTCCTTTTTGGCTTCTTTAGGTGCCACAGAGCTTGCTGTTGCTACAGAAGCCACAGCTGCTTCTTTGAGCTCCTTTTCAATATCAACATCCTTTAAAGCAGAAACTAATGCCTTGATTTTTCCTTCATCAATCCTCGCACCTGCTGCTTCAAGCACTTTTTTCAGGTTCCCTTCATTAATTTCTTTCCCTAATTTATGCAAGATGAGAGCTGCATAGACATATTCCATTTTCCATAAACCTCCAATGAATATTATACTCTACCTTCTTTTTTCTTAATATCATACTCCTTTAGCTTATTTAATACTTCTTGGGCCTTTTGAGCATCTTCTTCAGAGTATGCTGTTTGAACATCTTTTTTAGGTTTTTCACTTATTACTTTCTGAGTTTCACTTTTTATGTCTTCTGGTTCAGTGTTTACCACAAGATTAAGGTTCTTTGTTATTCCTAATAACTCTCTATAAGCTTTGCTCAATAACACCTTAACAGAATCTTTCGTGATATAGGAAATTCCAACAGCTAAAGAAACTGCCTCATAATGTGCCTGTAATAAGTTCTTAATATAGGTCTCAGGATCAACATCCAAAACACCTTTATCATAAACAACGCCATTTTCTAAAGCAACCACAACATTCAATCCTATTTCAATAGGCTGGACTCCTAGTTTAGCAAGAATACCTGCTGCTTTAGTAGATATAGGCTCTCCTGCTTTAGCCAAAATGCTCCTTCTCTTAACAACAACCTTTCCTGCTTCAA
Organism: Candidatus Woesearchaeota archaeon; assembly: GCA_964361505.1. Classification (GTDB taxonomy): domain Archaea; phylum Nanobdellota; class Nanobdellia; order SCGC-AAA011-G17; family GW2011-AR20; genus JACQNJ01. Next base: position 14,569 of record CAYIAV010000011.1, read on the forward strand.
CAGCAGCAATAATGCCAGCTTGTCCTAATTCCCCTATAATCGGTCCAGGAGGAAAATTAGTTGGTCCTGGCTCAACAGCTAATTCACTAGGTGCTATTTGCCCCGGCTTAGCAGCAACAAAGGATTTTGATTTCTTAATTGCCGTATAAATGCTAAAAGGATCTTTATCAGCAACCAATAATGCAGGCATGGTTTTATCGATATAAGGAATCAGAGAAGTGAGGTCTTTTTGTTGTTTTAAATCTTCTATTGCAATTTTTAATAATCTTTTTTTAGTTACTCTAATCTTCAAATCTTTCTTTAATTTTGTTTTAATAGACTGTAATTGGGCAGCAGGTAAACCTGTTAAATCAGCTATTAAAATAATTTTATGATTCTGAAGTAACTCTTTAAGATAAGCAACTTCTTTCTTTTTCTTTTCTGATACATGCGCTGTTGGTTTATTCATTTTTCTTGCTTTTCATAGGTTTTTCTTTTGGTTTTAATCTTTCTTGAATATGATCTTTATTTTCACCAATTTTAATAGCAGGCCCCATAGTAGTTTTTAATACTACATTTTTGATATTATGCTCTTCTTGAGGCAATGAGTGAACTAAAGTGTTATATGCTGAAAGAACATTGTCTGCAATTTCCTCATCTTTCATATCTTCAGAGCCAACAGGAGCCTTAACAATAGCTTCCTTTTTTGTTTGAAGCCTTACTGTTTTTTGTAATTTTATTGATAATAATTCTAGATTAGATTCAGGAGGCGCAACAGCACCAGATCTAGGATTAGGCATTAGTCCTTTAGGCCCTAGAGTCCTACCAAAAGTAGTGGCAATAGGCCCCATAAGGTTTGCTTGAGCAACAAACATGTCATAGTCTCTTGTTAATTCTGTTACTAGTTTAGGATTAGCTTGATATTTATGAAATTCATCTTGAACAATAACTTTATCAAAAATTTTAGCAGATTGAGATAGCTCATACCCAACTAAAGCACAAATTTTTAATTTCTTTTTTCTAGCATGAGGTAATGTTGCAAATATGTCTAGGTTATTCCCTTGTTTTTTTACATCTATCCCTTTAAGATTTATAATTAAATCAATGGTTTGGCTAAAGTTACGTTTCTTAGAGAATTCTCTTAAATATTGAATTGCCTGAATAATATCTTT
>CAYIAV010000012.1:0-9813 GCA_964361505.1 Candidatus Woesearchaeota archaeon
TTGACATTTTTATTTATTTGATACCTTGCCCTTTAGGGCGAGGTGTTTCATTTTACCACTCCATACAGTTTTTAATTAATGTTAATAGATTTTTGGCTATTTAAATCTTTGGACAAAAGGTTTTTATATTGGTGACAAGGATTGTGGGGCGACTTTAATGGAATCATATGGATAGAAAAACCAATCTTAAGAAAAAACCTGATAAAAAGGCTAGAGAGAATACAGAGAATAAAATAAAGAAAAGCCTGAAATATTCAACAATGGATGCGAGCTTTTGGGCCGCGATGGTTGGGTTTGGGGAGTCTTTCTTTTCTGCATTTGCTGTCTTTTTGAAAGCAAGCAATTTTCAATTGGGGTTACTAGGAAGCTTACCTCAGGCTCTAGGATCTGTTTTCCAGTTATTTTCTGTCAGATTACTGAAATTTTTTAACTCTAGAAAGAAATTTGTCTCTACTTTTGTTTTACTACAAGCTTTGATGTATTTACCAATAGCTTTAGTTTTCTTTTTAGGAGACTTAAATGTTTATTTTTTGATATTGTTTATTTGCATGTATTTTATTTTTGGAATGATTATAAGCCCCTCATGGAGCAGCTGGATGGGAGATTTAGTCAGTGAAGAAGTCAGAGGAACTTACTTTGGAAAAAGAAATACTGTTGCAGGATATATTTCTTTTTTTTCATTATTAACTGCAGGATTTCTATTAGAAAGATTTACTGGAGATATTAAAACACAGTATATTGGATTTTTGATAATATTTATTTTAGCACTATTATTTAGATTTGTTTCTTTCCTGTATTTATGCGCTAAATATGAGCCGAATTATGTTCATTATGAGGATAATAAAAGTGGATTTATTGATTTTTTGAAAAATGCAGGATCAAGGAATTATGGAATTTTTATTATATTTCTTTGTTTAATGAATTTCTCAATCTTTATTGCAGGACCTTTTTTTGCAGGGTATATGTTTTATGATTTAAAATTAAGTTATGCTGAATATACAATGTTAATTGCTGCTGCTACACTTGCAAAATACATTTCATTACCTGTATGGGGAAAGGCTGTTGACAAATATGGAACTAGAAAAATTTTGACCTTATCAGGATACTTAATGCCAGCTATTTCACTTTGGTGGCTGGTTTCCGGTAATTTTTATTATTTAATTTTAGTTCAAATATATGGGGGTTTTGTATGGGCTGGATTTGAGATAGCTGCATTTAATTTCTTTTTTGATACTATAATACCTCAGAAAAGAGCGAGGTATATTGCCTACTCTAATGTTTTAAATGGAATAGCTTTGTTTTTAGGAGCTATGATTGGTGGATTAATTGTTAAATACAATAACTTTTTTGCTTCACAATACTTGCTTGTATTTTTACTGAGCGGGATATTCAGATATTTAGTTTCTTTTATTTTTATACCAAAACTTAGAGAAGTCAGGATAGTTGAACATATTTCTTATACAAAATTATTCTTGAATATATTAACTGATACGACAACTAGAGGATTGGTTTACGATTTAATTGCCTCAAGAAAAAAGAAAAAGTTCTAGAAATGTTTATAAAGCAATGTTTTTTAGGTAGCTATGGAGGAATACTTAAAATGGCTGAAGTCTCAAAAGAATTGCAAGATAAGGCTTATGAAGCTGTCGAGATTGCAAGGAAAACTGGAAAATTAAAGAAGGGAACTAATGAAGTTACTAAAGCAATTGAAAAAGGAAATGCTAAGCTAGTTGTTGTTGCAGATGATGTTAATCCTGCTGAAGTTATAATGCATTTAAGTGTGCTTTGTGAAGAAAAACAGGTTCCTTGCGTGAATGTGAGAAGCAGAAGTGATTTGGGTGCTGCTGCAGGCTTACAAGTTTCTACTGCAAGTGTGGCTATTATCCAAGAAGGAGAAGCTGCAGAAGCAATCAAAGATATCAAGACTCAATTAAAATCTTCTTAATTTTCTTAGAAAATGGCTAAAAAAGTTCAAAAAACTGAAAAGAAGGGAACAACTCAGAAGCCAGGACAAGAAAGATTTATTCCTGCCACTTCTAGATTTACTAGAGAGACAGAGAAAGGGAGCATATTTTCTTTTGCTTACCCTGCAACTGTTGAAGAAATTGTTGGAAAAACAGGAACAAGAGGGGAAGTTACCCAGGTAAGAGTCAATGTCATGGATGGAAAAGATAAAGGAAAGATTTTAAGAAGAAATGTTAAAGGACCAGTGAGAATAGGAGATATTTTGATGCTTAGAGAAACTGAGATTGAGGCTAGAAAATTAACTCAAGGAAGGAAATAATGGTAACATGTTCTTTTTGCGGCAATAATTATGAAAGAGGGGTAGGGAAAACTTTTATTTTAAAATCTGGGAAAATTTTACATTTTTGTTCAGGAAAATGTGAAAAGAATATGCTGCAATTAAAAAGAAAGTCTAGAAATTTAAAGTGGACTAAAAATTTTGTTAAAGGTGAATGATTTCTTGATTGAGAGAACTTTTGTAGCAATTAAGCCTGATGGAGTGCAGAGATCTTTAGTAGGTGAAGTTCTTGGAAGATTTGAAAAAGCTGGTTTGAAAATAATTGGTATGAAAATGCAATGGATTGACAAGAATTTTGCTATGAAGCATTATACTGATGACATTGAAAAAAGAAGAGGAAAAAAAGTTAGAGATTTATTAATGGCTTATCTTTCTGATGGACCTGTTGTTGCCTTGGTTTTAGAATGAATTCATGCCATTGATGTTGTAAGGAAAATTGTTGGAGTAACTGAGCCTAAAACAGCTTTACCCGGAACTATTAGGGGGGACTTTTGCCATGTAAGCTATGATTATGCTGATAAAAAAGAGCTTGCCATTAGAAATATAATCCATGCTTCTGGAAATAAAGAAGATGCTGAATATGAAATAAAATTATGGTTTAAAGATAATGAATTACATTCTTATAATAATGTGCATGATGTGCACATATTTTGACCTTTTTTAATAATACTTTAACTTTTTGTTGTTATAAAAATACAAGGCGAAAGATTTATATATAGTTATTGTTATTTTATAGTAGTAAATATATATGAGTTTAAAATGGTAAATTATCCTTTTTTAAGATTGAGTGGAGAACCGGCAATGGTTTTGGGTCCTACAGAAGAAGATGTTAAATCTTTTAATTTAAGGAATGATTGGAGAGAGTCTTCTCCTTTAGTAATTAGAGATTTTGACAGCATGGTGCCAGGTAGAGTTGTAAGGGGATTGTTATGTCATGTTTTGTGTGATATGGGGCATTATATGGGCAATTCACAAGGATTAATGCTCATTATTTCAAAATTATCCCTTTCTAAAAATGTTGAAGATGTTGCTTGTCTTGAATTTGCTAGTTATCTTGCGAGTACTATTCGTGCTTTACTGCCTACTGCAATGAAGGTGGAGCAAACGCCATTTATAGCAAATAGAGATAGTATTGAAAAGTTGTTAGGGGAACGTTATACCTCTTTTGTCAGAGATTTACCTTTTGAACATGGGGCTGTGGGTTTGTATGGCATACTCAGTGAATTACACGAGAGGAGACCTAATGAAGACACTAAAATGTATCTAGAACGGTCGAGAAGAGTGGTTGAGATTATACATTATTTAACACATCTTCCAAGTGAATTTACTTTTGATGAAATGATAGTCCATCCTAATGGGATGAATCCTATATTAATTCCTGAAAAAGTTGAACTACAACTTTAGTTCTTTATCAATCTCTTTAGCAACTTTTTTTAATTCTTTTAAGATAGAATAAATGTTAATTTCCAGATTTTTTATCAATGATTCAATGTTTTTCGATTTTAATGCATACCTGTTTTTATATTCAACTATGAAATCATGTTCTATCAATTTATTTATATGATGTATAACTGTACCTCTGGATAAATGAGAATTGAAAGCTATTTCATCACTTGATATTAATTTATTCTCTTTTTTTGCCTTTATTAATTCTAGGAAAACTCTAAAACAAGATTTTTCTTTGTCTCTTGTGTTAAACAAACCCAAAGAATTTGATAACCATTGAAGATCTTCATTTAGATCTTTACTACTTTTTTTCCCAGTTTTTAATATTCTTATTTCTTTGAATGAGCTGCTCATGTACTTATTTAAAATTAAATATCTTATTAATCTTTCTAAGGAAACAGGATTTGCACAATAATTATATTCTGCACAAAAAGTTACATAGTTATTGTGCAAAGCTAAGGAAACAATAAGGTTTATATAGAGGTTTTGTTTAGATGATTCTATTAAAATATCAAAAAAGAGGTGATTGATAGTGCAAAAGAAAGGACAAACTTCTACAGAGTATCTTATTATCCTAGGTGTCGTTATTGTTGTTGCACTTATTGTTGTTGCAGCTTTAGGAGGAATACCTGGAATAGGAACTTCCGGCGCTGGGAAAACTAGCAAGCTTTTTTGGGCTTCTGCTCCTGTTGGGCTTGAGTCTTATGCTATTTCAGCTTCTGGAACAGATACATTAATTGTGAAGAACAACCAGGATTTTAGTGTGCGATTGAATACCGTGAGTGTTAATTCTGTGAATGTTGCGAATAGCAACTTGTTAAATCCAGGAAATGCTGTCACCCTGACAGGAAATATTGCGTCATGTACAGCAGGTCAAAATTACAATTATCCTGTTTCCATAAGTTATACTGATCAGGCTACTGGTGCAAACTTCACATATACTGGAAGTGGTAATAATTTAGTTGGCTCATGTGCTAACTAATTTTTTATTTTTTTATTGATAAATAAAATGGGCTCTAGTACATTTAATGATTTGAGAGGATTAAGATTTAAGACTTCTAAAAATAAAGAAAGATTACCAAGCGGTATTAATGGATTAGATTCGATTATGGAAGGAGGGTTTAAACTTCATTCAACCAATCTTATTGGAGGTGGGGCTGGCTCTGGAAAAAGCATTTTCTGCATGCAGTTTTTGGTTAGAGGTATAGATGATTTTGGTGAACCTGGAATATATATCTCTTTTGAAGAAGATCAAAAAAAGCTTTTGTCTGAATTTTCCGGATTTGGATGGAATTTAGAAAAGAAAATCAGAGAAAGAAAATTGATTATATTAAATTACTCGCCACAGCAGGTAGAAAGAATTGTGGCTTATGGAGGAGGAACTGTAAGAGATGCTGTTGAAAGCATTAAGGCCAAGAGAATAGTAATTGATTCTTTAACAGCTTTTACCCTTTTGCATAGAGGAGAGCTTAAAAAGAGAAAAGCTATGCTGGATTTATTTGACAGGATAAGGGGCTGGGAATGCACTACTTTGCTTACTCAAGAGCAGGAGGCTAGCGCGGATGAACACTTAAGCAGCCCATTAGAATTTGAAGTTGATTCTGTTATTTTACTATATTACATTAAACAAGGAAATATCAGGAATAGATTTTTAGAAGTTTTCAAAATGAGAGATACGCAGCATTCCAATAAGATATTTCCTATGCTTATCAGCAGAGAGAAAGGCATTGTCGTATACAGCAAGAAAAAATCCTAAGTTTTATATAGATACTTTTGTTGAACTAATCTATGAAAAGAGGGCAAGTTTCTGTTGAGTTTCTTGTTATTCTATCACTTATATTGGTTATTCTTCTAATTGTTTTTAATACTGGTTCAAATACTGTAGGATATGTTAAGTCTAGCTCTGATAATACAAAGTTGTCTACTTTTTTTGATACTTTAAAAAATACAGCATATTCAGTTTATCATCAGGGTGTTGGTGCAAAGACTAGAATCTTTGTAGTGATGCCTGATAATGTAAAAAATGTTACAGTTTATCCTAGAAGTATTGTTGTAGCGTCTAATACAGGAGATGTATCTTCTAGAACATTTGAGTTTAATATTACTGGAAATTTTTCTGCTAAAGGATCATATTATGTGGATGTGGAGGCTAAAAAAGGATATGTGGAGTTTAAACGATGAAATCCCAGATTGCTATGGAATTTCTTGTAATTTTTGCTGCATTAGGAATCTTATCTCTACTTATTCTGAATGTTATAAAGATAACAGATACTGCAAATATTGTTGATAAATACCAATTGGAAGCCAGGAATATCGCGGATACTGTAGCTATACAAATTAATACTATTTATCTTTTGGGAAATGGCGCCAATGGCGATGTCAAATTACCTGTGACCCTGAGTAATGGCAATACTTACAATCTTTCTTTAGATCCTGAAAACCATCTAGTGAGCATTTCCTGGGATGGTGAGAGGTATACTGCTCCCATAGTTGTAAAAAATGTTACTCTTCTATCTGTTGATAATGATTTGCTGATTAAGAATTCGGAGGGGAAAATTGTTATTACGTAAAGGGCAGTTTTTTTCAGCAGATATTATGTTATCTGTTTTTTTATTCCTTACTATATTAACTTCCTTTTTTTCTACTCATTCTTATCTTAATAATATTATAGAAAATCAAGAAGTGAAGAATGATATGACTCAGATTGCCAGTTCTTTAAGTTCTGTGCTTATAGAAACTGGGGGGTATCCGGATAATTGGGAGACTTTTAAGGTAAGTGATCTTCTTGAAGATAAGGGAGACAAAGATAAAAAATATGTTTTTGCATTTGGTCTTAGTAAAAATGCTGATGGGTGGAATTTGCATCAAAAAAAAATTGATCGATTTGTAGAACTAAACTCTTCTTATGATTTTCTCAAAGATAATTTGGGTATTAAAGGGTCTGGTTATGAATTTTACGTGAATATAAGCACTCTTTCAAAGAGTTATGTTGTAGGCGTTTATCCTACTAAGGCAGAAAATGTTATTAATATTGAACGGTTTGTATTATTAGAAGGCAAGAGAGCGAGGTTTAATCTTAAGGTATGGGAAAATGAGTAAAGGCATAATTTTCAGCTTGGATGTGTTAATGGCATTATTATTAGCTGTTATTTTCAGCACATTTATCTTTTTTAGTATTAATCAGTCTTATTCTAATTATGACGAGCTTTTTTTACATAAGGCAGCTATAGACACTCTTGCTGTTTTAAGAGAAGATAGGAGTTTGGAGAATTTTGATAATTCATCTATTCTTACTTTTTTGAATAGTTTGCCTGCACAATACTGTGCTAATCTTACTGTTTATGGAAATAATGATGCTATTGTTTATAATAGTTTGAAATCTGGTTGTAGCAATGAAGGGGAGGTAGTTGGAATAAGCAGAAGGGTATTCTTGGTTAATAGCACTTCAGTTTATCTTGGAGAGGTGAAGGTTTGGTATGAATAAAAAAGGATTATTCTTTACTGTGATTGTAATTGCGATGTTTTTGGTATTGTTTTTTCTTTCTAATAATTATTTATCTAGAGTTAAAGATTTTGAAGGAAACCTTAAGGGAACTCTTGTTTCTGATCAAATAAGATTTATTGAAGACAGCATTGTTTTTGAATATTATACTAAGATTATTGATTTAAAGCCGGGGACTATTGAGAGAATAGGAGAAGGACAAATAAGAATTGATTTTCCTAATGCTGGAAGATTGCCTTCTCTAGAGAATAAGACTGAGATGATAAGGCTTTATAAAAATTATACAGAAGGAAGGCTTTCTCAATTAAGCAATGTTAATATCACTTTAATAAACTTTTATCCTAACTTGACTATTGTCCCTTATGGATCTGTATTTATGAAAGAGGGGAATAATCTGACTTTTTATAACTTTAATTATACATGGCTTAAGAAGGTAGTTATTGAACTTAAGGTAAATGAGTCTGAGGATGATATAGACAGTATTTCAGTTCCTTCAGATGGTGATGATAGTTATCCTTCTATCAAGGTTAAGATTAGAGATACTAGCGGAAGTGGCAAAGGCAGGGGAGAGGAAATCCTTGATGAAGATGTCAATTTAAATCCATCTACTAAAAATTCTTTTGTTATTAATTTTTCTAGTGGAAGCTCTGTAAGAGTTGATTTTGGCAGGTTTAATGGGCATGATGGAACATTTATTACTCATGTTAACAAGCTATTTGCTAATGTAACACTTTTCGAAGTGAAATATAAAGCTGTTAACCAGACTGTTAAGGCTTTGGGGGGAAATTTTACTCTTACCAAACTAAATTTTACTAAGAATACTGAGCTTGTCATTGCTAGTGAATAGAAAGATTTAAAATAAACTGATTCTTCTTTCCTTAAAGAGGTGAAAAATGGAATTTAGCAATACTTTTTTTTATTACTTAGAGGGGGGATATGTATTCTATGCACTTTTTGTTTTGTATCTTCTTTGGAGTCTTTATTACATATTTACTTTAAGAAGGACTTTTTCTCCTGAATTAAGCGGAATTCCTATTGCAAAAGCTGGATCTGACCAGATAGTTACTGCAAATAACTTAATTACTTTAGATGGTTCGGAATCTTTAGATAGTTATGGGGAAAATTTATCTTATGTTTGGATTCAGGTTGAGGGAGAAATTGTCGATTTAGTTGATTCTGCAACAAAAAACCCAAAATTTACACCTGTTAATCCTGGAGTTTATAGATTTTCTTTAAAGGTAAAAAATGACAAAGGAGAGGAAAGTTTATCTGATGATGTTTCTGTTCTTGTGTCTGCAAGTGAGAGTTCAAAAGAAGAGCTTAAGAAATTGTTCTTGGTTATGGATGAGCTGTTTGGTAAATTACCGAAAAAAGAAATTAAGAAGTTTGTAAAAACTGAGTATTATCAAACTTATAAAAAAGCGCTTCACGAATATGGAGTGAGATAAGATGGGCTTGTTAAAGGTGGCTCAGGGCATTATCGATGATTCTAAAAGAATTACTAAAAAAAATATTAAGAAAAGGCATCATAAAATAATATCTAAACATGTCTTTCATGAAGAAACTAAAAAAACAGAATCTGGCTACCCTTTGCCTAATCTTAAGTTATTACCTACATCTAACTCTCTTTATGTAGGGTATATTGCTGATACAAATATAAAAACTTATTTTGATTCAAAGCAATTAGTAAGACATACTCTTGTTGCTGGTGGAACAGGATCTGGTAAAACTGTTTCAGGCATGGTGATTGTTGAAGAGTTGCTAAAGAAAGATGGCATTTCTGTGATTGTTTTTGATCCGGTTGGACAATGGACTGGATTTTTGAAAGAAAATGACGACAAGATGATGTTGTCACTTTATGAAAAATTTGAGATGGATGGGCCAAGAGGGTTTTATGGGGAGATTCTTGAAATTAATAAAGATACAATTAATGTAGATATTTTACATTATGTAAACAAAAAAGGATTGACTATCTTTAAGCTTGATAAATTAGATCCTCATAGAGCAGATAATTTTATTGAGTTAGCATTAGAAAGAATTCATAGGGCACATCTTCGTGAAAGAAAAACTCTAAAGTGTTTATTAGTATTAGATGAAGTACACAGATTATTGCCTAAATATGGTGGAGGAAATGCTTATACAAAACTTGAGCAGTCTGCGAGAGAATTCACAAAATTTGGAATTGGTATTCTTTTGATTTCGCAAATGACTGCTGATTTTAATAATATTGTTAAATACAACCTGAATACAAGAGTTCAAATGAAAACTAATTATGATGTAGACATCAAGCTAGTAAAGCATGAACATGGAAAAGAGTATTGTCAGCTAGTTTCTAAATTTACTACAGGTATTGGCATGGTTAAAAATTCTAGATGTAATAATAGCAAACCTTATTTTGTCCAGTTTAGACCTTTGTATCATTCGCAATTTAAGATTAGTGAATCTGAACTTGCTTATCTTTTAGGGAGATCTAAGCTTGTTCTTGCTAAGGATCATTTGAGATTACTTGATAGAAGGAAAATAGTACATAAAGAATTTTATTCTGAACCTATTGAAATTCAAG
>CAYIAV010000012.1:9913-15538 GCA_964361505.1 Candidatus Woesearchaeota archaeon
TATTGAAATTCAAGATAGTAGAAAGGGCTTATTAAAAATGGCAGATGAGGTTATTACAAAGTTACCTCATTTGAAGCTAGAAGGCAAGTATCATCCTTCAAAAAGGGGCAAGATTTCAGATAAACCTCTGGAAAAAGTTCATGAGAAAACCCATAAGAAAATTGAGATTAGAACTAAATTTGATACTATTGTTGAAACTCTTCGCCAAAAAGATGGTATAACTATCTTAGGCTTATCTAAACAGCTTGGTATTGATAAGCTGGTATTAGAAAAAGATTTAGACTTATTAGCAAGGCACCATGTTGTTACAATAAAATATCCCTTTAACATTTTTTCTCAATCTACGGTTTACCTTAATAAAGAAAAAGAGAAGAAGTTACCTGAGAAACAAAAATGGCATGGAGATGTATATGATATTACTTCAGATTATGTTAGTGCACGCATTGAAATTATTAAGCTTGAGGGAGGAAATGTTAGCACTTATCAAATTACTTTACCTGAAGTAGGAATTGGGACGGAGGCTCTTTTGAGTGAACTAAAGGGAATATTAGTTGAGAGTCTTGAATTTTTGAATGATGAAATAGTTGACAGTCAAAAGTTTAATGAACTGAAAAATAGGTTTATTGTAGAATCTTTGGTGTATATAGAAAATTTTATACCGAAAGAAGGACTACCTATAAAAAAAGCTATTGCGGGATTATTACTGCATCAGATGTATGGATTAGGGGATATTGAGGTGATGATGGTTGATGAGCTTTTAGAAGAGATTGTGATTAATAATTCAAAATACCCTTTAGTTGTGTATCATAAATTATATGGCTGGCTGAGGACTACGAAATTCCTCGATAATGAAGAGCAGATATTTAATTTAGCAGCTCAAATAGGAAGAAAGGCTAACAGACAGATTAATGCTTTGCATCCAATTATGGATGCGCAATTATTTTCTGGAGACAGGGTTGCTGCTACTTTGTTTCCTGTTTCAATGATGGGGCATACTATCACTTTGAGAAAGTTTTCCAGGTCTCCATGGTCTATTGTTCATTTTTTACATAAAAATAAAATTATGTCTTATGAGATGGCTGCCATATTATGGGTAGCTACACAGTATGAATTGAATATTTTAGTTATTGGAGGAACCGCTGCTGGTAAAACTAGTGTTATGAACACCCTTAATGTTTTCATTCCCCATAATCAAAGAGTTATCAGTATTGAGGATACTAAAGAAATTATGTTACCTAAAGCTTTGCATTGGAACTGGGTCCCTTTGCTAAGCAGGAATCCAAACCAAGATGGGCAAGGAGGAATATCTATGCTTGACTTGATGATTTCATCTTTGAGAATGAGACCTGACAGGATTGTTGTGGGAGAAGTTAGAGAAAGGAAACAAGTTGAAACTATGTTTGAGGCTATGAATACAGGACATGCTGTTTACGCTACTATGCATGCTGACACAGTAGAACAATTAAAAAGAAGATTATTGGAACCTCCAATACAGGTACCTAAAAATGAAGTAGAAGCATTGCATCTTGTTTTAGCCTTGCATAGGGATAGAAGAGTTGGGTTGAGAAGAGCATTAGAGTTAGCGGAGATAATGCAGGAAAGCGGGACTGATTTAGAGATTAATTATTTGTATAGGTGGCATCCAAGAAAAGACGAATTTGAGCAGGTCAATACCCCTGTAAGGCTTTATGAGTCATTGAATTTACATACAGGAATGACAATTGATGAGATTCAAAGAGATTTGGATGAAAAAATAAGTATCTTAAAATGGATGGTAAAGAATGAGCTTTATGATTCAGAAAGAGTAGAAAAAGTTATGGAGCTTTATTATGAGAATCAGCAGTTTTTATTAAAATGTATAAGAGAAAATAAGGAATTTTCAGCGGTATTCAAAAATGGCTAAACCAGCTTTTATAATTTCTTTTAAGAAATTTAATGAAAACTTTGTAAAAATTTTTGGATTTTTAATATTTTATGTGATTAGATTTTTCCCTCAACTTGATAAGGATTTGAAGAGAGCAGATATTGATTTAGAAAGTAAGGATTACATCGCTTCTGTTCTTGTTACATGCCTTTTTTACTTTATTATTTTTTTTGGCTTATTCACACTTATTTTTATAAAGTTTAGAGAGCTTACTTTAGACAAATCTTTTTTAATGGGCTTTGCTGTTTCTCTAGCTTTGATTTTTGCTTTTTATTTTCTGCTTATGATATATCCTGGTGTTTTAGCGAGAAATAGGGGAGAAATGGTTGAAAAAAATCTTGTCTTTGTTTTAAAAGATCTTTTAATGGAGTTGGAAGCTGGTGTATCTATTAGCAGGGCATTTTTTAATATTTCAAAAAGGGATTATGGAGAAATTTCAAAAGAATTTGGGAAAGTAACAAAGAATATCAATTCAGGCATTTCTGTTCCAGATGCTTTGAAAAAATTTGGTGATAATGTTAAATCTGAATATCTATCTAAAACAATGTGGCAGATTGCCAACTCATTAAATGCAGGAACTTCCTTTAGAGTTGCTTTGAAAAGCATTATTGGTGATCTTATTTTAGATCAAAGAGCAAAGATTAAGGGATACACACAGGAGCTTAATATGTGGAGTCTAGTTTATATGATGTTTGCTGTTGCTTTGCCTACTATTGGAGTAACTGTTGTAATTGTTTTGAGCACATTTTCTGGATTTGGGATAACTAAGGAAACTTTTATTGTTTTTTTAATATTAACTATGATAGTGCAGTTTGTTATTATTGGGTTAGTAAAATCAAGGAGACCTGTTGTGGACTTTTAAAATGAACATAAAAAATAGATTTTACGTGACTTTATCGAAATTCATTCCAAATAGCTATAAAAATAAATTTCTTATTCTTATGCAATATGCAGGTGTTGATGGAGATTTATATGCTTATCTTGGATCTGTAACTCTTCTTTCTCTTTTAGTTGGTATAATAGCAGGATTGTATTATTGGACTTATGTAGACTATTTTAAATATTTAGCATTTGCTATGGCTATAATTGGCTTTTTCTTAGTTGAATATCTTTATTATATTCTATTTTTATTTAAAGCTGATAACAGGAAAAAATTTACTGAAAATATTTTATCTGATTTTTTACAGCTTGTAAGTTCAAATTTAAGAGCAGGAATGACTCCTTTTAAGGCTTTGAAAATTGCTGCACAATTTGATTTTGGACCATTAAGCAAAGAAATTAATAAAGCTATAAAGGAAAGTGCCGGTGTTGGAGATTTTGGTGTTTCTTTGTTAAAAGTGTCTAAGAGAATACAGTCCCCTATGATTGAGAGATCTTTGCAACTATTTGTTACTTCTTTGAATTCTGGAGGGGCGTTGGCACAATTGTTAGAGGATTTATCTTCTGATTTAAGTGAGACAATGTCTTTGAAAAAAGAACTTCTTTCAAGTACAAAAACATATACTATGTTTATTTTGTTTACTGTTTTAATTGGAACTCCTTTACTTTTGGCTATTTCAATTAACTTTATTGAGACCATATCTACATTGAAACTCTTTTCTGGAACAGAAGGTGTTAACGCTTTAGCGGGAATAAGCATTGCTGAATTAGAGATTACTCCTGAATTTTTGTCTAAACTATCTTTAGGTATGCTGTTTATGACGACTTTGCTAGCCAGTTTGTTTTTAGGAGTAATTAGAGAAGGAAAAAGATCTTCAGGTTTGAGATATACCATTCCTATGTTTGTCATTACATTGATTGTATTTTTTGCTATTAAAGGAATGATTAAAGGATTTATTTAAGAGCTATTTCGATATCTTAATAAAGTTTTAACTGGACTATTTGTTAATATGGAAAAAATTCAAGTGCTCTTTATTCATGGGTGGATGACTTTTAAAAATAAAAAAGATTATCTAAATTATTTAAAAACTAGAGAGATAACTATTGAAGAAAAAATATACTGGAGTAATGAATATCTTAAAAAAAATTTAGGAAGCAAATTTCAAATTATTAAACCACGTATGCCTCTGCAGGATAATGCAAGATATGAAGATTGGAAAATTCATTTTGAAAGGTATTTTCCTTACTTGAAGAGAATATTATCTTAATTGGCTCATCTTTAGGTGGGATATTCCTTGCAAAATATTTATCTGAAAATAGATTTCCTAAAAGAATACTTTCCGTTTATTTGATTTGCCCGCCCTTTGATAACACTTTACCTGAAGAAGATTTAGTAGTAACTATCTAATAGTAAAAAATAGAAATATTTAAAAAGAAGCGATTTATCTTAGTTTTATGGCAATAATTAATGGTGGTTATAAAGAGTATAAACTAGACAATGGGTTAGTTGTAGCTCTACAAAATACGCCGACCCAAACAGTTGCATCTAAACTTAGGGTTAATTATGGCTCTTCTCATGAAAGACAAGGAGAAGAAGGATTAGCACACTATTTAGAACATTGTTTAGTAACAGGAGGCAGTGCAAAATATGATCCAGTTCAAGCTGACGAGATTAAAGGTTCTTTTGGATTCTCAAATGCATTTACAAATATTGGTAGAACTTTTTTTGTTGGACAAATGCTTAGTGAGGACTTAAAGTCTTGGATGGATTATACTTCTGATCATGTTTTAAGACCGAGATTTGATAAGGATAGAATTGACGGAGAACGAGAAAGAGTGTTAAGAGAAATTTCTGATGCTAAAAGCAATCCAACTTACCCAGCAAATCAAGAATTTAATAATGTCTTTTATAGGGGACACCCTAAAGGAAGATTTACATTAGGAAGTGAAGTTGTTGTAAGAGATGCAACTCAAGAAGTAATGAAAGGTTTTCATAATAGGGGATACCATCCAAACAATATGGATTTAATTGTTGTTGGAGGATTACCAGAGAATATTGAGGAAATGGTTAGAGATTATTTTGGTCAAGTATCTAGTGGAGAAAATATGAGAAAAGACTTTCCAATGTTAGAACCTTTAGGTGAAAAAATGGTTTTAAGAAGACCTGCTCCTGAAAGACTTAATGCAGATAATCCTGAAGATAGTTCGGCACAAATTTTCTTACACTATTTAGGTCCTGTAAGCGGGAATGAAGATGAATATGCTGTTAGAGCAATGAATCAAATATTGGGAGGGGATACTAATTCTTTACTATTCCAAAATTTTGGCTTGAAGAGGGGACTTGCATATCAAGCCACAACTTCAGCAGATGTTGATTATAATGGTGGAGAGTTAGGAATCAATGCCTCAGTACCTGCTAATAGAATTGATGAAGCAGTTGGAGCAATCTTTGAAGAAATTGATAGTATGAAAACACAAAGACCAAGTGATACCTCCGTTGATAGAATAAAAAGAATGGCTAAATACAATTTAGCTAAAACATTTGAATCAAATGAAGGACATATTTTAGCTATTGAGGCTAAATTAGATGAAGGTTTAACTCCTGAATTGTTTATTGAAGGTTTTGATAGGGTTACTCCAGAGAGAGTAATGGAAGTTGCAAATAAATATCTTCCAGATAGACAAAGTGGAAAATATATCCTTTATGTAAGGGATCCTCTCCAAAAATAATTTTTTTACCCTAGAAAACTCTCTTTAACGTTACAATGTATCTAAATAGAAATCTTTATATACTAGTTGGTTGTTTACTTTAAATCAACATA
>CAYIAV010000013.1:0-15039 GCA_964361505.1 Candidatus Woesearchaeota archaeon
ATTGAACAATTTTTGCTATAAACCAATTTCCCCATTTAAGAAAAATTCCCATATTAGCGCCTTTTTTTATCATTGCAGTATGTGTCCTAGTTCCAAAAACAACATCTACATCATCAGAGTAAGCTAATAACTTCAAAACATCTTCCCCTAGAAAAGTGCCATCAGGTTCAGCAATGATTATTAAATCTCCTTTAACTTCTTTGAATCCTCTTCTTATAGCATTTCCATACCCTTGTTTCTTCTCAAAAACCTGAATTGCTTTTGTTTTCTCAACTTCTTCTTTTGTCCCTTCAGCAGCATTATTATTAACAACTACAATCTCATCAACATAGCCATATCTAAAAAAATCATTAATCGCATTTTTAATAGAATCCTTCTCATTGTAAGTAGGAAAAATAACAGAAACCTTCTTGCCTTTCCACATATTTCTTCACTCTTTCTCTCCTATTATCAACATTTGTTTAGCTAATGGCCTAAAAGGCAGATTCAAGTATATTCTCACCAACAATCTAGACCTAGGTAACCTAGATTTCAGTGAAAATGGTAAAAATTTCTCTTCTTTTCTTATTATTTTAAATTTATTGCTTTTAAGCAAATCAGCTAAACTAGTATCCGTATATATCGTTTTATGTGTGTAATCATCAAAGTAGTTCTTATAACAATACTTAAAGTTAGGCTGGATAACAATGAATTTTCCTTTAGGCTTTAAAACTCTAATAATCTCTTGTAAAATCTTTTCAGCTTCTTCTAAGGTTAAATGCTCAAATAAGTTGCTTGAAAAGACAACCTCAAAATAATTTTTCTTAAATTGTTTTAAATTTGTACAACTTCCCACAAAAGTTTTAACATCTTTATTGGCATATTCTTTTAATCCTTCAAATAAATCAACAGCGTACTTATCTTTAGCTTTAACATTATTTATAAAAGAACAATATCCAGCCCCTAAATCTAATATAGTTGAATCTTGAGAAACATATTTTTGCAAATACTTAGAAACCTCAATCCACACATCATTTCTTCCCTTGTCAAAAGAAAATCTACTTGTATAATACTTGAGATTAGGCATAATTCTTCTCTAAGTACTTATAGAACAAATTTTTTAAATGTACCTCTACAGGCATAGCAGAAATATGGTGCTTCATTCTAAACCTAGCAACAGGCCTGTAAACTTTAGACATGTTCCTAAACAAGAAGAAATGAGGTTTATTTGACAAGAAATGCCACTCTATCTTTCTATCGACAAATAAGGCAGTAAAGTACAGCATATCCATTAACTGCTTCCTATTCTGGTTAATCCAGGGGCATTTCTTAGCTGCAGTTCCAGGATCCAAATCCGCCCATTCTTGAAGTGTTTGCGGAGGCTGATATCCATGCTTTATAGCAATATCATATAACTCAGTTCCAGGATAAGGTGCAAATTCAGTCATGCTGCTAATCTGGGCATGAGGATTTTCCCTTAATAGCTGCATTACTAAACTAGTTGTTAAATAAAGATCATGCTCGGTTTCTCCAGGCACACCAGTAAAGAAATTGTAAGAAGGTCTTATCTTAGGATGTTTTGCTAATTTTCTATTAACCTCAATAGTATTTTGAACTTTAATTCCTTTTTTTATATAATCTAAAATTCTTTGAGAACCAGATTCAGCACCAATATGCAACTCTCTAACACCAATATCTTCCATTAGGCTAAATAACTTATGATCAGCCCTAGTTAATTCATCAACTCTAGTTCCTCTAAATCCAACAACAACATCAATCTTTTCTTTTTTAATTTCTTCAAATAATGCCTCAGCTCTTTTTAAGTTAACAAAAAAATCATTGTCATTTATGTACAAATAATCAGGATGGTATTTATCCATAACATATCTAATATGCCTCATGGTCCTATCAACATCCTCGGGAATCCACTTGCTGTCTGTTGCAGGTACATGGCAAAATGTGCATTTATGAGGGCACCCACTACTTGTTAAGATAGAAAAAGAGCTCTCATTAAACCCTTGTCTTCTATACCTCTTTATATCTACTAAATCATAAGGCGGAATTTCATCGGGCAATGAATTTAAATCAGTAGGGGGTCTTTTCTGATTTTGAATTAATTTTCCATTTTCTTTAAAATGCAAACCAGGAATACCGTGAAAAGACTTTCCATTTTCTAATGCTTCAAGCATTTCATAAAGGGTAATCTCTCCATCTCCCTGCACAACAGCATCAATCAATGGATGTTCTAAAGTTTGCATGGGTAATAATGTGGGATGTATACCCCCCCAAACAACAAGAACCTCAGAATTATCCTTTACAAACTTAGAAACTTCTAAAGCATATTGTATTGGCTTTCCAGTCATTGCAGAAATCATAACAGCATAAGGATTATTTTTCAAGCATCCAAGCAATGTGTTTTTCCAATCATCATCTATTCTGCAGTCAATTATCTTAATGTTATATCCTTTGGCATATGCCAATCTTGAAGCATGAATTAATGCAAGTGGCAAATCAATTATGATAGTGCCATAAACTCCTATTTTTGGATAAACTAAAACAAGATCTCTTTTCATGTTAAAATACAAGGACTCCTTTAAAATATACCTTCTATACGCATTTTTAAACTTTTTGGTAACTTATACTATATGAAAACCAAAGATATAGTCATATTATTCCTGTTTGTAATACTTGCTACAATGTTTTCTGTTTTTAATGTCGGCTATGAGCCAGTCCACTCAGATGAAGTAATCTACTTATCTTTAATAAAATACAACCAGGATCCAACATTGTACAAAAACGATTTGCTAATATCTGAAACTCTAAAAGATATTCCAATTCCATTTTATACAATAGTGGGTAAAATCTCAGAATTTATAAATAAAGACTTGCTATTTTTCTTTATTTACGTATTGACAAGAGCATTGCTCATCCTTTCAATATTCTTCTTAGCGTACACAATATTTAAGGACAAGGCTATAGCCTATTTATCAGTTATATTCCTTTTGCTAATAAGGGGATTTTTGGTTTTGGCAAGTTATGATATCTTAGACAAAATAGTTTTCCCGTTTTTCTTGGCAGTTCCTTTAATTCTTTTTTCATTGGCATTTTTTTTAAGAAGCAGATATATGTTATCAGCAATACTATTGGCAATTTCTGCATATTTACATGCAACAACATCTTTCTTTATTTTTATGTTATATAGTTTTTATTTCATATTAAGCTACAAGCAAATAAATAAAAAAGTTATATTGTCACTATTTCTGTTTTTATTAATATCATCTCCTATTCTATATCAGTCTTTTACAACCACATCTGCAAACACGGTGAATTTCGATGAATGGTTGAACTTTCTGGAATTAAGAGTTTCAGGTCACTTTTTTCCTCTCTCATGGCCAATAGAAGCATACATATTATTTTCTTTGCTAATCATAATGTTCATAATTTCATTTAGATACAAACCAGAAAATTCAATTCATAAAAAAATTACAACATTTTCAATTGCAGCACTTTTGTTATTCTTAATCGGTTTGATTTTTACTGAAATTTATCCTGTAAAAGGCATAATCCAAGCAAGCTTATTTCGCGGCATTGTTATTCTTAGAGTTATAATTTTCATCTACATAATCAACTACATAATGCAGTCTATTAAATTAAGAAAAGCAAAATATTTTTCATATGCAATGATACTATTCTTATTGTCAGCATCAATTGTGCCTTTTTTTGTTGGTGCACAAAAAGGAGTTTTTAGTGAAATAAAATTAGAAAAGGAAATAACAGAATGGGAAGATGTGTCATTGATGGCAAAAGAGTTAACGTCTAAAGACTCATTATTCATAACACCAACATTCAATCTAGGATTCACATACTTTTCAGAGAGAAGCGAATTCATTAATTGGAAAACATCCGGTGTAGGGGTTTACAACACCAACTATGTAACCGAAGCAATAAAAAGATTTGAATTAGTATGTAACAAAGATTTTAACTTCGTGTCAAGAACAGCATTGGTAGAAGAGTGTAAAGAAGGATATACGAGTTTAGATGAAAACGACTTAAAAAATGCAAAAAGTGCTTATGGCGTAACACACATAATAACAGAAAAAACCAAAGAACTAAATTTTAAGAAGATATACGAAAACAACAAATATACTATCTATGAATTATAAATCTCAATATATCTCTTGGCTATCTCCTCATAGCTGAATTTTTCTTTAGTAACATTTTCAGCTTTTTTTCCTAAAATTTCTCTCATTTTCTTGTCTTTTATCAAGAGATTCATTTTTTCTAAAAGATTTTCACTAGTATCAAAAGTCAACCCGTTATCATAAGCAACCAAATGCTTTACAGTATTAATATCTGGTATAATCACAGCAAGCTTACAGGCCATAGCCTCTATTATGGTTATAGTAGCCCTAGAAGGCCAAACACCCATGTCTGCAGCAGAATAATAATATGGGAGTTCATTTTGAGAAACTCTTCCTAAAAAAATTATCCTGTCTTTAACACTCAGTTTTATTGCTAGTTCTTTCAATTCTTTAATATACTCTTCATCTCCTCCACCAACAATTAAAAGTTTGGAATTTTTAGTTTTAGAAAAAGCTTCAATTAAAAATTCTAATTTCTTGTTCCTTCCTACATGCCCAACAGTTATTAGTAATATTTCCCTATCTTTTATTCCAAATTTTTCCCTTATTTCTTCTCTTTTTTTAGGATTAAATTTAAACCGTTCGATATCAGCTCCTAATGTAGAGTCTATAATCTCTTTCTTTATTCCATAAACATTCTTAATAAATTCCCTAGACTCAGGAGTTATCGCTATTATCTTATCAGCTTTTTTAAAAGCAAATCTGCAAATGTTTCTCCTTACTAAATAGGTCATAAGTTTTGATTTTATTGTCGGAAAAATATCATAGTCATGTTGGTCAACTATTAACTTGTAATTTAATTCTCTTTTATAAAATGCAGGAAGCATAGTCATAAATTGTCTTGGTTCATGAGAGTGCACAACATCTGGCTTTATTTCTCTCAATATCTTTTTCATACCTTTAACAACTAAAAAATCT
This sequence comes from Candidatus Woesearchaeota archaeon, assembly GCA_964361505.1. Lineage (GTDB taxonomy): Archaea > Nanobdellota > Nanobdellia > SCGC-AAA011-G17 > GW2011-AR20 > JACQNJ01. Next base: position 5,040 of record CAYIAV010000013.1, read on the forward strand.
TTAGCTTCAAATAGGGTTTTTAATCTATAAACTTTTATTCCATCTATCTCAGAAAAACCAATTGGTCTAAATCTTGTACTACACTTTGATTTTATCTCCTTTAAAGAATCTCTCAAATTAGGTAAATTAGCAATTCTGTCACTAGTTATAACATAAACATCATGCCCCAATTTCTTTTGATTTAAAGATAGATAATACTCCTCATATCCTAATTCAGGTTGAAAATAACCGGTTACATGAACAATTTTCATATAATCATCTAAAAAATAGGCTTTAAAAAATAGACGAAAATTTATCCAGAAGCAAAATTTAATTTAAACAAGGCTCTAGCAGCATACCAATATCTTTTAACATCTTCCTTAGATCTGATGTTCATTGCTTGTCTTGCAACATAAGTAGGTCTGAAATAAAATCTCCTATGAGCTCTTTTAATTGTCTGTTTTAATTCTTTTTCATCCATTCCATCAGGAACATAAGCTAAAACAGCACCATCGTCATAAGCTAAAGGATTATAATCTTCATAATTTTCATGTCTAATCTTCCCTTCTTCTTTCATCATGTGGTAAAGTTCATTTCCGGGATATAAAGCCAAGGTGTAGAAATTAGCTTCATCTAATCCAAGACTTAAAGCAAATTTAACAGTATTTTCTATTGTCTCTTTGTTTTCTCCAGGTATGCCGCAGATAAATGAACCTCTTATGTTCAATCCAGCTTCCTTGCCCCATGTAACAGCTTTTCTTATCTGCTCTAAATTAGTGCCCTTCTTAATGTAGTCTAAAACATGCTGATTACCAGATTCAATACCATATAATAAATGCCAGCATCCAGCTGAATGCATTGCTTCTAAAATTTCTTTTGTCACGCTGCTAACTCTTGTCAAGCAAGACCATGTAACATCTAGTTTTCTTCTTTTGATCTCATCGCAAATTTTCAAAACTCTTTTATGGTTAATGGTAAATGTATCATCATAAAATTTAATTTCTTTAGCACCATAAACTTCAACTAATTCTTGCATTTCATCTACCACATTAATAGGATCTCTTTGTCTTGTATAATTTCCAAAAACGCTCCTATCGCAGAAAGTACATTGACTAGGGCATCCTCTACTCGACATCATGGTTCCAACAGGAAATTTTCTATAAGTGATGGGGCTTGGAGTATAAACATGTAAAGGAGGTAATAAATGTCTAGCCGGGAAAGGCAATTCACTTAAATTCATAATATAAGGCCTTACTCCTCCAAAAGTAATTTCACCATTTTTCTTTTTAGTATAACAGCCTTGAACCCCTTCAAAATTAAAATTTTTATCTCTAATCTTTCTTGCAATCTCTCTAAAAGTATACTCAGCCTCTCCAGTAACACCCAGATCATAATAAGGTCCTTCCCTAACAACTCTCTCAGGCATAGTCGCAACATGCGGCCCACCTATAATAACAACAGAATTAGGAGAAACTTCTTTAGCATTCTTTGCAACAAGATCTGCACTTTCAACCTGTAGTATAGTAGCAGCAATCCCTATCATTTCAGGTCTTTCTTTTTCCATAAACTCCCTTATCCAAGAATGAGTAACCTTCATAGCAAGACTATCAATAATGCTTACGTCAAAGCCATCTTGCTCTAAAACTGCAGCAATATAAGCAATACCTAAAGGAGGCAATACATTAACAGCAGCTTCAAAATCTCTAGCCTGCTCTTTTGCAGTTAGCGGTGGATTAATAAGCAAGACTTTCATTTTTACCTCTTTTGATTAAAATATCTTTATAAATGTTATTTAAGTACTTTAAATGTTTTTCTGTGGTAAATTCTTCCTGAATAATCTTTTGCGAATTTAAAGAATATTGTTTTAGCAATGTTTTATCCTTTAATAGTTTAATGGTCTTTTTAGCGATATCTCGAGAATTTGCAGGTTCAACAATAAACCCATTAACTCCATCTCTTACTAAATCCACAATACCTCCCCTATTGCTTGCTATAACTGGTTTTCCCGTGCTTAAAGCTTCATACAAAACAAATGGGCTATTTTCCATCCAGATACTTGGCATAACAAAAATTTTTGCTTTACCATAAGCTTCAATAACATTATTATGGGCTATTTTTCCAAAAAACTTGACATCAACATTAAGCTCCTTAGCCAATTTCTCAAGATTTTCTCTTTCAGGGCCATCTCCAACAATATGAAGCTCAGCATCTTTTACTTTTTCTTTAATCAAAAAAAATGCTTTAATCAAATATTCAACACCCTTATTAACACCAAGTGCTCCAACGTAAAGAAGAATATTTTTTTTGGGAATATTTATTTTCAAATTTTCAAATTCTATAAAATGTGGCAACCATATTACAGGAGTTAAATCATGTTCTTTCAAATAGTCTCTTAATTTTATGCTAGGAGCAATAAACAAATCAATCATCTTTCTTTCTAACTTAATCCTAATTTTATTTCTAAAATATGTTAAGATCCAATGATGTAAAGGTAAACACCCAGATGTCAAGCATTTAACCTGAATTCCTTCTACAGATTTACACACTTGCAAATTTTTTTTATACACACTCCATGCAGTAGGGCAAATAATCCCCCAGTCGTGTACATGGTGAATAACAGGAATATCAAATTTTCTCAAAGCCAGTAAAACAGAATTAGAATAAGCATAGTTGTTATGCATATGAATTACATCAGGCCTTATCTCCTTAATATATTGCTTAAGCCCACTATATACTTTAGAATTAAAAATAAATCTATGAAACAAAAACTTAGATTTTTTCTTAGTATGCTTAATAACAAGAGAATTTTCATCTTTTCTGTTTTCATAATCATAACTAAAAAGACAAACCTCATGCCCTTCTTTTCTTAATAGCTTAATAATTCCAAAAATATAGGTTTCTGCTCCACCCACCTCCTTGCATGAATCATTAATAACGAGGATTTTCATGGTTTAAAGCCCGTTAAAAAGCTATTTAAACTTATTTGAGAGGTTAAAGGCATGGTAAACAAGCTTGTCCCATACAAAGACTTTGCAAGAAACACATTATGGCTAATGGACTACGTTTTAGACCACATTTACATGTTTCCGTTCAAGTTCAAGAAGTTAGGAAGAGTAAGAAGAATCTTGATAGTGGAGTTGAAATTTATAGGAGACATTATTGTAGCAACTCCATCAATAAGATCTGTAAAGCAGGCATTTCCTTCTGCTAAGCTAGATGTTTTAGTTCCTCAAGGAATGGAAGATGTTTTGTACGGAAATCCACACATCAATCAAATATTCCCTTTCAACTACAATTATGTTGAATGGGCAAGAAAATTAAAAGGAAATTATGATTTAGCAATAATTCTCCATAATGGAACAATAAAGGTAAGCACTATGCTGCTAAAAGCAAAAATTCCTTATCGGGTTGGATGCACAAAAGTTGGGTTTTTAGAATCAAGAGGATTGTTCTTGCATAAAAAAACAAAACCAACTTCTCAAATAAAGCATAAAATAGATGACAATCTTGATGTGATAAAAACAGTAGGCATTTACCCGAGAGACAAATATTTAGAAATTTATTCTGATTCTAAGGTAGAGTTAGAAGTGAAAAAAAAGCTTCCAAAAAATTATTGCGCAATATTGAACTCTTCAAGGCATGCAGAAAACAAGGAGTGGCTACCAGAAAGGTTTGCAGAACTATCTCAATTTCTTCATAATAATGGATACGAAATAGTTTTAACTGGAAGCAAACAAGATTACGAAAAAAATGAAAATTTAAAAAAACTTTCTCCTGTTTTCATGTACAATTTCGCGGGCACAACAATCAAAGAATTTTTTGCTATTATAAAGAATGCAAAATTTGTTGTTAGTATAGACTCTTCAGCAATGCACATAGCAGCAGGATTTAATGTTCCGGTTATAGCATTATTCGGAGCAGGCACACCAAGAATATGGAAACCTTACTCAAAAAATAGTGTTGTAATCTTCAAAGATAATGTTCATACATCCTGTATGAAATCAAAATGCCATCTTAAAGGTGATAGGTACATGGAATGCATGAAAGCAATTAAAACTGATGATGTAATTGATGCAATAAGGAGGATAAAAAATGGCCAATACATACGCAACAATTGAAAGAGAAGAGCTAAGAAACGCAGCATTAGACCCAAGAATAACAAAAGACTATGACTTTTTTGCAACAGTTTCAACAGGGATTTTTGAAACATTGGGATTTAAGGGGCATAGCAGCACGTCAGGTTATTATGATCTAAAAAGTAGAACCAAGTTTATCCCAATTTGGCCATGCAAATATCTTCCAAGTAGTAATGGGGATGTAAGATATTCAATAGCAACAAGTTTTGTTAGATCAGATCAGGAAGGCAATGTAATTGCAGAAGCTAGGTTTGCAAATTTCGCAGATTACAAGGAAAGAGCAAATTTCCGTCCAATTTTTAGATCATTAACAGGAAACTTGGGATTACATAGAAGACAAAGGATTCACTTAACTGATTTAACATCAGAGGAATTTCAAGAAGACGGAAAACATCCATCAGAAAGAGCCTTGGACTTAGGTTACTTAATACAAATGCCAACCGAGCATGGAGATTTATACTTGCTGGGTTTAGGGCCTATCCAAGATCTGGCAAAGCTAGTATCAGAAAAAGTAGCATGAAAACAATATTAGTCACTGGAGGGGCTGGTTACATAGGCTCCCATACTGTGCACGAGTTGATTGGACATAACTACAATGTTATCGTGTTCGATACATTAGAAAAAGGTCACAAGGATTTTCTACCAAATAATGTTAAGCTGTTTGAAGGAGATGTAGGAAACAGAGAAGATTTAAACAAAGTTTTCAGCTCAAATAAAATAGATGTAGTAATCCATTTTGCAGGATATATAGAAGCAGGTGAATCAATGGTAAATCCATTAAAATATTTTCACAATAATTCTGCGAATGGAATTAACTTAATAAAAGCAATGCATGATAATGGAATAAAAAACATAATTTTCTCAAGTACAGCCGCAGTATACGGAAATCCAAAAAATATTCCAATAACAGAAGAGCATGAAACAAATCCTGTAAACCATTATGGAATGTCAAAGTTAATATTAGAAAAGACTTTAGAAGCAAGCAAGGTTCAAGGAATAAATTCTATTTTCTTGCGTTATTTTAATGCAGCTGGAGCAGGATATAATATTGGAGAGAAACATAATCCAGAAACACATTTAATACCAATAATTTTGGAAGCTGCCTCAGGTAAAAGAGATCACATAAAATTATTTGGCACAGACTATCCAACTCAAGATGGCACCTGTATAAGAGATTACATTCATGTATTAGATTTAGCCTCTGCGCATGTAAAAGCATTAAAGCAGCTAGAAAAAGGAAAATCTGGGGTTTACAATCTTGGAACAGGCAGAGGTCATTCAGTAAAAGAAATAATTGATATTTGTAAAAAGATATCTGGAAAAAACATTAAAGTAATTAATGAAAAAAGAAGAGAAGGAGATCCTCCAATATTGGTAGCCTCTTCCCTAAAGGCGCAAAAAGAGCTTAATTGGAAGCCAAAATACAATATAAACGATATTATAAGCAATGCATGGGAATGGCATAAAAAAGAAGAAAATATTATAAATTGAAGAAAAAACAATAATCTAGGTGCTACCTATGAAAATCACTTTAATTTCAACTTCTACATTTCCTGCAGACCAAGGATTAAGAACTTTATCTGCTTGTCTGAAAAGAGAAGGTCACATTGTAAAAATGATATTCTTGCCTCTTGGTGAGGATTACTTTAGAAAGTATACTAAAGATGAATTAAGGCAAGTTGAAGAGCAATCTAAAAATTCCGGTTTGATAGGGATTAGTGCAATGGAGTCAACTTCAGGCAGAGCCCAGCAATTAATAGATTTGTTTGAAAAAATAGGAACTCCTGTTGTTTGGGGCGGTCCTCATCCAACTTTCTTTCCGCAAAGATGTTTTGAAAGATGCAATATAATCGCAGTAGGCGAAGCAGAGAAGGCAATATTAGAGCTAGCATCAAAACTAGAGAAAAATGAAGACATAACATCAATTAAAAATTTATGGATAAGAAAAAACGGAAAAGAATTTATCAATCCTGTAGGTTCACCTGTAAACAACTTAGACGAACTAGCCCACCCAGATTATGACTTAGAAGATCAAGTAATATTAGAAAAAGGAAAATTAATCCCTTTTGAAGAAAGGCATATTGGAGGCATGATTTTCTTCCAGACTGAAAGGGGTTGTCCTCAAGCCTGTTCTTATTGTACAAATAATATTATGCGCGAGCTTTACAAAGGCAAAGGAGATCTACTAAGGACGCATTCTGTTGATTATGTAATCACTGAATTAAAAAGATTAAAACAAAAATTTCCTTCTATAGGTGTATTTGACTTAAGAGATGAAACATTTACAATTAGAGACATAAAATGGATAAGAGAATTTGCTAAAAGATACAAGGAGGAAGTGGGTATAAGGTTTAAATGTTTAGCAGAGCCTGCAACAATGAGTGCTGAAAATGTTAGTTCAGAAAAAATCGATTTATTAGTTGATGCAGGATTAACAGATATAATAATAGGCATACAAAGTGGTTCTGATAGATTAAACAAAGATGTTTACAATAGATTCATAAGCGCTGACCAAGTTTTAAGATGCGCAAAAGTGTTGAATAAACATAAACATAAGTTAGCAGTAATGTATGATGTTATCAGCTCAAATCCTTATGAAACAGCGGAAGATATTTTAGACACAATAAAATTATTAAGAAAACTGCCTAAGCCCTATTATTTGAGTGTAAACAACTTAATTTTCTTTGAAGGCACCCCTTTATTCAAGAAAGCATTAGAAGATGGTTACATAAAAACTTACAATGACACAGCTTCAATGCTCAACTACTGGGACAGATGGGAGCATATTAAGTTAAAGAAAAAGAACGCTTATCTAAACTTAGTTCTAAACCTAATGAGGGGTCCATGCACTAACACAAGATACGGTTTACTTCCTGCATTTGTAGTTGACAATCTAATAAAAAAAGGAATTGTGGATTTTAATATTAAGCATGAATCACCAACTTATCTTGCAGGAGAAGCAGTTTCTGTAATGGATAATATGCGAGAAAAAATAGCAAAACCGATTTATCGCTCAATGCCAGTCAATTTCAAAAACTGGTATGATAAAGTGAGATATAGGGCATAATCTAAATTCTAGATAATCTTTCTACCAAAGAACCATCAAAATCTTTTTTGGTTTCATACATTCTTCTGAAGCTAAGGTGATGGTATTTCTCAAGTGACCATAAAACAATATAAAGCAGATAAGTTAATCTTTGAGGACTAATATTGTACCTAAAATTTCTGTTTCCTTCTATATCGGTTTCGCAGGTATCAGGCTCACCCAGTCTCTTCAATACTTCTACATGTGCTTCATTATCTACCAAATAAGGGGCAACAACCTCTATGCTAGAGCTTAAATGCGTACCTCTACCAAAATTCCTGGAAAGCCTTTCATTTCTTTTTTCCGGTCCATAAACCATATGTACATGGTTAGACATATCATAAACAAAGAAAAGATGTGGCGATATTATAATTCCATCAACAACTCGAGATATAGTCCTATTTAACTCAAAGTTTACAGGCTTTTCTTCATATTCAAAATCTGTTTTCATGGCGCAAAACAATTAATAGACCTGTTTAAAAGCTTTACGCCATAGGTTCAAGTAAATTTGAAGCTTAAGAAAACTATTTAATTAAGTTAATTTCTGTTAAGTTCATGTCAATAAAAAATCAAATTCAAACGGTAAAAGAAAATTGGTTAATTGCAGTAGTAATCTTGGTTGCATTTATAGCTTTCTCAGGGATGCAAGATAAAATCTCTCCGCTATCAAATGCAGCAGAAAAGCAGTATGCAGATAGTTCTTATGAAAGATTATCAATGGCATCCTCAATAGTTCCAGGTTACCAGCAAGATTTTGCTCCAGAAGCTCAAGAAAGAGCAATTACTAAATCTTCTTCTATATCATCAGAAGTCGAAAGAAATAATTTCCAAGAAAGTTCTGAAAAAGTAAAATCACTAATTAAACAAAATAATGCAATAATATTAAACGAAAATGTAAATGAATATGAATCTGGAAGGAAATCTTACTTAACTGGTTATTACCAAATAAAAATTGAAACTTCAAAATACGATTCCTTAGTAAATGAATTAAAATCAATTGGAGAATTAAAGTCTTTTAGTGAAAATGCTGACGATATTACAAAAAGAAAAGTTGATGTAGAATCAACATTAAAGGCAGAAAGAGAAAGATTAGCAAGATACAACAAAATGTATGAAGAATCTATTTCTGTTTCAGATAAAATAGAATTAAGCGACAGGATTTTCAATCAAGAAAGAACAATAAAATATTATGAAGAAGAATTAAACAACGTAAACAATCAGGTTTCATATTCAACAATCTCATTAACACTAAATGAAAAAAGATCAGATTACGCAGACATAATATTTGTTAAATTTTCTGATTTAATAAAGTCATTTGTAGAAAGCCTTAATAATTTATTGAAGTTCTTTGTGGTGATACTTCCTTGGGCAGTTATAACTTTGATTTTATACTTGCTTTATAGAAGATTTATGAAATGAGTAATGACCATGATTATGAATCCAAGGCAATAGAGCCCAGTACATTAAGGTACATAAAAAGTAATTGCAGAATCGCTGCAGCAGGCTTAACTGAAAGGCAAAGGGCTAAAGCTCGAATCAATCTTGAAGTTTCTATCAAAACATTTTTTGGAATAGATATAAGAACCGTTGATGTAACTAGCGTTTTAGAAGGCGAAGAAAGACTTATCTATCTAAACATAAACAACATTCAAGCAGCAAACCCCACAACTTCAATGCCAAGATCTTACAGGTATTACCTTATGGGAAAAAGCGCAATTCCAATAGGGTTAAACTAATCATTTTTGAATAAATAAAACAGATTCTCTATTTTTGAATGCTTTATCTCCGGTAACAAAAATATAGCCCCCTTCTAACGAAAATATATAGCCTACAGAATCAAAAAAAGATAACTCTTCTTTCTTATTATCGCTTCTAAACTCAACAGCTTTTATCAGAACATCTCTTGAAACAGGTACACAATAAGATTCAAATTTTTTATACCAAAATTGTGCTGTTTTTTCATTATATTTCTGAAGTATCACAAAGTAGAATTCTGCAATTGTAATATCTGTAATAACACATTCTTCATTCACAAGACTAGAAAACTTAGGATTTCCTAATGCAATCTCTATAAGTGCATAAGTGTCAAGGCATTTCATTTCATGTATTTGCTTTCTAGCTTCATTCTAGCTTCTTTGAGATTTATTTCTTTTAGCTTGGGCATAGAACCAAAAAGCTCTTTCAAAACGTTCTCTTTTTGTCTTATATCTATTATTACTTCTTGATCTTCTCTCAATTTCATATTTTTAGCAACATCTCTAGGGATTATCACGCCCAAAGAATTTCCCCATTTCCTAGTTTTAGAAATTATCATTAATTATACTTAACGTATAACTTATATAAAAGCTTTTCTAACTAACTATTCTGGCGCTCTTCCACTTCCACCAGCAGCCAAAGCCATTGCACCTAAAACATATTTCTTGAATATCGGCAAATTATCAATATTAGAAATCTTTCTTACAATAACTTTAGGTCTGAAGTAAAATGATTTCAATGCATGTCTCTGCATCTCTTTTATCTCATCAGAAGTTCTTCCATCAGCAACCCACGGCAATTCAGTTTCAGAAAATCCCCCCCATGTCTGGAATGTATCCCAGTCGCTTGAAACATTTCCCACTTTAACTTGCTCATCATACATCTGAGTTCCAGGGTAAGGAGTGCAAATAGTAAATTGAGCCCAATCAGGGTCTATTTTTTTAGCAAATTCTATAGTTGCTAAATCATCTTCCTTTTTTGATCCAGGCATTCCAAGCATCATGTAAGCTCTTGTATTAATTCCAACTTCTCTGCATAATCTAAA